>NZ_JBWKNG010000027.1:0-94390 GCF_059415465.1 Pseudomonas sp. GW821-FHT10C09 | reverse complement strand
CCGATGCCAGAGGTCTGGCATCGGATTTTCGATGAAGCCTTGCTGAGACTCAAATACTTAAGTGAACAGCATTACGCTGCATGAGCGGGGTTTTTTATCACGCCAACTGAGGCTGTACGCTCACAGGCTTGAGCGGCAGCAGCGGCGCGTGGGGATCCGCGCTCACCGATTGACGCCAGGCTTGCAGCCATTCGGGGTGGCCTTCACTCCAGATCTGCTCATGCAGTCGACCCAATGCCACCGGGTCACTCAGCAATTGCACACGCTCATCGTTGTTCAAGCCCTGCGGCCCGACCTTCAAGGCGTGACGAACCCGCTCTACCCGCAGCCATTCGATGGGCTCGGCCTGACCGTGACGCGAGGTCGCCAGCGCGCACGCCAGGGCGTTCTGCTGCGGATCGACCACCGACCGGACGAAGCCGTCGTTCAGTGCGTGATAACGGTTTTCGTGGGTGTACTGGTCTGTCGCCAGCAGCGCCTGCGGCGGATTGTATTCCTCAGGGATCAGGAACAGGCTTTCGTCACGGGACTTCAAGCCCAGACCGACACGGCTGGAAATCACCGACACCGGAATCGACAGCATCAACGAACCGACAATCGGCACCAGCCACCACAGGAAGCTCGGGTTCAGCCAGATCACCAGCAAGGCCCAGAAGAAGCCCAGCAAGGTCTGCGGACCGTGGCGCTTGACCGCTTCGCTCCATGGCGTGGAATCGTCGTCACGTTGAGGCGAGTTCCAGGTCGCGGCCCAGCCGAGGAACGCGGCCAGTACGAAACGGGTGTGGAAAATCATCCGCACCGGCGCCAGCAGCATGGAGAACAGGACCTCCAGCAGCATCGACATCGTCACCTTGAACTTGCCACCGAACTCTTTCGCACCCTTGGCCCAGATCAGAAGGATGCTCAACAGCTTCGGCAGGAACAGCAGCACGATGGTCGTGGAGAACAGCGCCACAGCCTTGTCCGGATGCCATTGCGGCCACAGCGGATACAGCTGTCGCGGCTCCATGAAGTATTGCGGTTCCATCAGCGTGTTGACCGCCAGCAGCGCCGTCGACAGCACGAGGAAGAAGAACCACAACGGCGCCGACAGGTAAGACATCACGCCGGTCAGGAACACCGCCCGGTGAACCGGGTGCATGCCCTTGACCAGGAACAGGCGGAAGTTCATCAGGTTACCGTGACACCAGCGACGGTCACGCTTGAGTTCGTCCAGCAGGTTGGGCGGCAGTTCTTCGTAGCTGCCCGGCAAATCGTAGGCAATCCATACGCCCCAGCCGGCACGGCGCATCAGCGCTGCTTCAACGAAGTCGTGGGACAGAATCGCACCGGCGAAAGCACCCTTGCCCGGCAACGGCGCCAGGGCGCAGTGCTCGATGAATGGCTTCATGCGGATGATCGCGTTGTGGCCCCAGTAGTGGGATTCACCCAACTGCCAGAAGTGCAGACCGGCGGTAAACAACGGACCGTACACACGCGTCGCAAACTGCTGCATGCGCGCATACAGGGTGTCCATGCCCGACGCACGCGGCGCGGTCTGGATGATCCCGGCGTCCGGTGTGGCTTCCATCAGGCGCACCAGGCTGGTCAGGCATTCGCCGCTCATCACGGAGTCCGCGTCGAGCACGACCATGTACTTGTAGTCACCGCCCCAACGACGGCAGAAGTCGTCGAGGTTACCGCTTTTACGTTTCACGCGACGGCGACGGCGGCGGTAGAAGATCTTGCCGAAGCCACCGGCTTCGCGACAGACATCCAGCCAGGCTTGCTGCTCGGCAACGCAAATGTCGGCGTCGTTACTGTCGCTGAGGACGAAGAAGTCGAAGCGATCCAGGTCACCCGTGGCCGCTACCGATTCAAACGTTGCCCGCAGACCGGCAAATACACGCGGCACGTCTTCGTTGCAGATCGGCATCACCAATGCGGTGCGCGCATCCTTCGGAATCGGCTCATTACCGGCACTTTTACCGGAGATGCGGTATTTATCGTGCCCGGTAAGCAATTCAAGGAAGCCCATCAACGCGGTCCAGAAACCGGCCGACACCCAGCAGAACAGAATCCCGAACAGAATCAGGATGCTGGTTTGCAGGGCATATGGCAGCACTTGCGTGGCGGTTTGCAGCAGCGGTTGATGCAGCACTTCGTTGAGGTCGACGAACGACCAGCCCTGGTACGGCATGATGCCTTTCATGTACCAGCCGGCGACGATGGTCTGACCGAGCATCAACACCAGCAGAATGTAGCGACGGATCGAACCCACGGTGCGCCAGCGAGCTGCCGGCAGCACACGTTCATCTTTCGGCGGTGCCGGCGGATTGGTGCGACCGGTCAGACGACGCCAGCCGCGCACCAGAATGTTGGTGCGCCACGGCTCCGGCACGACTTTGGTCCGACGGATCGGCGGGGTCGCCTTGAGGCAAACCCGACCACTGGCGTCGACCGCCAGCATTTCCGCTTCTTCCAGTTCTTGCGCAGTGTTCAGGGTCAAGCGACGGCCTACCGAGGCTTGGGCAGCCTCGGTCGGAGCGTCGAACGTCGAGGACGACAGACGCTGGTGCAATTCGCTGAAGGACTGGCAGCCCGCGAGTTCCGCGCGCTGCTCGTCGGTCATCGGTAGATGCGCCAGATACTCGGCAAGCGTCTCTGGCTGTACTTGAGAATTACTCATCGGCAGACAACTGATAGCTCCAGGTCTCGGTCAGGACTTCTTCAGTCGATCCCGATTCCGGTGTGGCTGGGGCCGCGTCGGCAGCCACTGGCTGCTTGGCGTCTTTATTAGCCTTGTCCTTGGCATCTGCAACCGGCTTGGCATCGGCCTGCTTGGCCTCTGCCTGCTTGGCTTCCTTGTCGGCTTTTTCCTGTTGCTTGGCGGCAACCTTGTCGGCTTTGGCGACAGACGAATTCGAGGCTGGAATCGACGTCTTGGCCAAGTCTGCCGGCACGATGTTCTGCACCAGCGCCGCGCGCATTTCGGTGGCTTTTCCTGCGTCCTTGATCTTCATGCGCAGCGTCAGGCGCCAGCCCTTGGTTTCAGGGTTGTAACGCACGCTATTCTCGACCAGTTCGGCGTTGTCGCCCACGCTGACCTGGCTGCGAACGTCCGCATCCGGTGGCAATGCCGCCAGGGACGGGCCTTCGAAGTCCACCAGATAAGCAACGCTGCCGTCCGGCTGACGGATCAGGTTGGACTGTTTAACGTCACCAGTGGAGCGCAGGGTCTGTTTGACCCAGGCACTGTCAGGTGCGTGAATCGCGGACTCGTCCATGGTCCAGTGCATACGATAAGCGACATCGAGCGGCTGGCCAGGCTCCGGCAGTTTTTCCGGGTTCCAGAAAGCCACGATATTATCGTTGGTTTCGTCGGCGGTCGGAATCTCGACCAGATCCACGGTACCTTTGCCCCAATCACCCTTCGGCTCGATCCAGGCGCTTGGGCGCTTGTCGTAGCGGTCGTCGAGGTCTTCGTAGTGGCTGAAATCACGGCCACGTTGCAGCAGACCAAAACCACGCGGGTTCTCGACCGAGAAGTTGCTCACCGACAGATGTTTCGGGTTGTTCAATGGACGCCAGATCCACTCGCCGTTGCCGGCATGGATCGCGAGACCGCTGGAATCGTGCAGTTCACGACGGTAGTTCAGCACTTTCGAAGGCTGGTTGGCGCCGAACAGGTACATGCTGGTCAATGGAGCAACACCCAGCTTGCCAACCTTGTCGCGCAGGAACATCTGCGCCTTGACGTCGACAATGGTGTCGCTGCCCGGACGCAGGGTCAGACGATAGGCACCGGTTGCACGTGGCGAATCCAGCAGGGCGAAAATCACCAGGTGTTTGTCACCCGGCTTTGGCTGTTGAATCCAGAACTCGGTGAAACGCGGGAATTCTTCGCCGGATGGCAACGCGGTATCAATCGCCATGCCGCGAGCAGACAAACCATAGACGTGGCCCTTGCCGACGACGCGGAAATAGCTCGCGCCGAGCATGGTCATGATTTCGTCTTGCTTGTCAGCCTTGTTGATCGGGTACAGCACCCGGAAACCGGCATAACCCAGTTGCTCGGTGGCCTTAGGATCGAACTTCACGTCGCCGAAATCGAAACGACTTGGGTCGTATTTGATTTCTTCGACGGAGTTAGCCGTGATTTCGTTGATTTTCACTGGCGTATCGAAATGCATACCCTGGTGATAGAACGACAGCTTGAATGGGGTTTTCTGATCGGCCCATTCGGCTTTTTCGGTCAGGAAACGAATTTTCTGATAGTCCGCGAATTTCATCTCGCGGAACTCGTTCGGCAGGTTACTGCGCGGAGCTTCGTATTTTTGTGCGGCCAGCTCTTTTGCCTTGACCGACACATCCTCCAGATTGAATGCCCAAAGCTGGCCGGCGCTGAATAGGCAGAGCAGTGCAGAGCCCGCTACCAGAGCGCTTCGGAACCGTTTGGCAGTCAATTTTGGTGCATTACAGGGACTAACAATCACGAGCAACCCTCGCCGAAAACAGATCAAAAAACCAACGGCCAGTTGAAGGGTTTGCACGGTCAACGGCATGAAAAAACCGACCTTGCAAACCACTCTTGCCAAGTTGGCGAGCATTGTTCCGACTCCGATGGGGCTAAATGATTCCCCAAACGGTCCAGGACAAGTCTCTACCTAAGTCAAAATGGACCAACGAACGCCGATCCCCGTAGCGCGCGATTATCTAGTAGGCCGCGTTACAACGCATCAGGCGCAACAAAGTATTTCTCGCGAAAAACGCCTGTTTACAGTCGAAAAGCCCTTAAAAAGTTGTTTCAAGCGCTTTCAGGTCTGTAACAGGAAGGTTACCGGGCCATCGTTGACCAGGTGCACCTGCATATCCGCGCCGAATCTACCTGATGCCACAGTGCCATGCACCTGTTTCGCTTTGCCTAATAGATAGTCGAATAGCTCCTCACCCAACGCGGGAGGGGCCGCGGTCGAAAAACTCGGACGCAGCCCGCTTTTTGTGTCAGCGGCCAGGGTGAACTGTGAGACCAGCAGCAACCCTCCACCGACATCCGCCAGGGACAGATTCATCTTGCCCTCGGCGTCGCTGAATACCCGATAGTTAAGCAGCTTATTCAAAAGTTTGTCGGCGCTGGCCTGAGTATCCTCGGGCTCGACGGCGACCAGTACCAGCAACCCCTGGTCGATCGCCCCCACCACTTCCCCCGCAACCTCGACTCGCGCACCTCGTACGCGTTGCAACAGCCCCTTCATGCTTCTTCGGGCGGCAGGTCGAGCAAGCGGCGCGCCATCTGGCCGGCGGCCCGAACCAGCGCATCGGTGATGCCCGGTTCGGCGGCGGCATGGCCGGCGTCACGGATGATCTGCAATTCACTGTTCGGCCAGTTCTGGTGCAATTCCCAGGCGTTATCCAGTGGGCAAATCACATCGTAGCGACCGTGGATGATCACACCGGGCAAATGGGCAATCTTGCCCATGTCACGGATGAGCTGGTTGGGCTCAAGGAAGGCATTGTTGGTGAAGTAGTGACATTCGATGCGTGCAATCGACAACGCACGCTGAGGCTCCGAGAAGCGATCGACCACCAGCGGGTTCGGACGCAACGTCGCGGTCCGGCCTTCCCACGTGGACCAGGCCTTGGCCGCATGCATCTGGGCAATCTGGTCGTTGCCGATCAGGCGCTTGTGGAAAGCGCTGAGCAAGTCGCCCCGCTCGTCCAGCGGGATCGGCGCAATGTAGTCCTGCCAGTAATCGGGGAACAGACGGCTGGCGCCTGCCTGGTAGAACCACTCGATTTCCTGCGGACGGCAGAGAAAGATCCCGCGCAGGATCAGGCCGTGGACACGCTCCGGATGGGTTTGCGCGTAGGCCAGCGCCAGGGTCGAACCCCAGGAGCCGCCAAACAGCACCCATTTGTCGATGCCCAGATGCTTGCGAATTCGCTCAAGGTCGGCGACCAGATCCCAGGTGGTGTTGTTTTCGAGGCTGGCGTGAGGGGTGGAGCGACCGCAACCACGCTGGTCAAAGGTGACAATGCGATACAGGTTTGGATCGAAATACCGACGGCTCTGGGCATCACACCCGGCGCCGGGGCCGCCGTGGATGAACACCACCGGCAAACCTTCCGGTGAACCGCTTTCGTCGACATAGAGCGTATGGGTGTCATCGACGGCCAGATCGTGCCGGGCGTGGGGTTTGATCTGTGGGTACAAAGTCTGCATTGCGCGCTCCGTAAGGGGTCGAGGTCATCCCTGGGGGGACTTCTATTATTCTGCCGTCCGGCATCATAAACCCGAATTACGTCAATGAGCATGCCCCTTGCAGCGTCAGAGTCTGTCAGCCAAAAACCCGAGCAGCGTTTCATAGAGTGCGTCGACCTCGGCGACCTGGCCGCGTGCGCGCAAACAGCCGTGAACCAGCCCTTCGCCGTAGTACAACGTGGTGTCCACGCCGGCGGCTTCCAGTTGCTCGGCGTACAGCACGCCGTCATCGCGCAGCGGGTCGAATTGCGCGACGGCAATCAAGGCCGGCGGCAGTCCACCGAAATATCCGGCGAGCAACGGCATGGCATAGGCGCCCGGCCGTCGGCTGCCGCGCAAGTACAAGGCGTGATAGCAATCGACATCGCTGCTGCTGAGTAACGGCGCATCGATACATTCGCTGCGCGATGGCGACTGTTGATCGCCGCCCAGTCCCGGATAGATCAGGACCTGCGCAGCGGGCAGTGGTTCGTGGGCATCGCGCAGCGCCAGGCACAATGCCGCCGCCAGATTGCCGCCGGCACTGTCTCCCATCACCAGCGTCCGTTCGGGATCAAGCTGGAACGGCCCGGTGCGCAACGCGCGCCAGACCTTGAGGCAATCATCGAACCCCGCCGGATACGGATGCTCCGGCGCCAGACGGTAATCAACGGCAATCACCAATACGCCAAGTGTCGAGGCGAGCTCGGCACAGATGAAGTCGTGGGAATCCAGATCGCCGACCACCCATCCGCCACCGTGCAGATACACAATGCACGGGCATGCATCGGACGATGGCGTGGCGTGTGGCTGGTAAGACCTGACGGCCACACCGGCCAAAGCGAAATCGACGACGTAGAGCCCTTCAGGACGTGGCGGGGTGAACGCCCGGCACATCTCGCTGTAGGCCAGGCGCAAACCGGCGAGGCTGGTGTCGGTGCTGTTGAAGCTGACGGTCTTCTCGACGAAGGCCGTCATCTGTTCGGAAAGCGGGTAGGTAGTCATGAGCCTGGTGCCAGTTCGTTCAGGGAGGCTAAAACCACTATGTGGGAGCGAGCCTGCTCGCGAAGGCGGAGGGACAGCCACCATTAATGTCGTCTGACACACCCTCTTCGCGAGCAGGCTCGCTCCCACAATTCGTGCATCTGAACTCAGTTTTTCAAAGTGGCCTGTACGGTTGCGACGCCATCCTTGCCATCAAAACTGGACACGCCCGCCAACCACCGCTGCAAATCTTCCGGGTGATCACGCAACCATTGCCTGGCCACGTCCTGCGGTGTCTTGCGCTCCATGATCGGCACCATCAACTGACTTTCCTGGGACGCGGTAAACGTCAGGTTTTCCAGCAGACGGTTGACGTTCGGGCAACGCTGGGCGTAATCCGGTGCGGTAACGGTGGAAACGGTCGCCGCGCCTTCGTTCGGCCCGTACACGTCTTCACTGCCGGTCAGGTAGGCGATCTTCATGTTGATGTTCATCGGGTGCGGCGTCCAGCCGACGAACACCACGAATTCCTTGCGATTCACCGCCCGCTGCACGGCGGCCAGCATGCCGGCCTCACCAGACTCGATCAGTTTGAAATCCTTCAAGCCAAAGTGATTGGTCTCGATCATGGTTTTGATCGTGGTGTTGGCGCCGCTACCCGGCTCGATGCCATAGATCTTGCCACCGAGCTGATCCTTGAATTTTGCGATATCAGCGAAGGTTTTCAATCCAGCGGCGGCCACGTAATCAGGCACCGCGAGCGTCGCCTGGGCATCGGCCAGGCTCGGCTTGTCCATGACTTTCACTTGATTGGCGGCCACGAACGGCGCGATGTTTTTGTCCATCGCCGGTTTCCAGTAACCGAGGAAGATGTCGAGGCGCTTGTCGCGGATGCCGGCGAAGATGATTTGCTGCACGGCGCTGGTTTGCTTGCTTTCGTAGCCGAGGCCATTGAGCAGCACATCGGCCATGCCACTGGTGGCAATGACATCGGTCCAGTTGACCACGCCCATGCGCACGGCTTTGCAGGAAGCATCGTCACTGGCCAGGACGCTGGTGCTCAGAAGAGCCGTGCCGCAGAGGATTGAGAGACAGCGGGTGAACAGTCTTTTCATCGGGAGAGTCTCGTGCGGCAGATTATTGTGAGGGCCGGTGTCTTCGTGCACCGTGCTCAGCACATTACGCAGCAGCGAGAGGGTAAAAGCGAACTGTGGCGACCGAGATTTGCACGGTGGCGACAGTCCTGTCAGGTGTCGAAGTGAACGCCAAACCAATGTGGGAGCGAGCCTGCTCGCGAAAGCGGTGGATCAGCCGACATTGATGTCACTGATAAACCGCCTTCGCGAGCAGGCTCGCTCCCACAGGGTTTTGTGTAAGGTTTTAGCGTTTGTAGTGGGTTTTGCCCCAGGCCAGCAGGCCTTGCAGCAATTCCTTGAGTACCACTTGCGTCGGCGCAGCCAGATCCGGGCGATAGCGGAACGGCTCGAATTCTTCCATGTACGTGCACTGGCCCAACTCCAGTTGCACCGCATGAATATTTTCGGCCGGGTTACCGTAATGCCGGGTGATGTGACCGCCCTTGAAACGACCGTTCAGCACATGGCTGTAATCGGTGTGCTTCGCGCAGATCGCTTCCAGTTGAGTCGCCAACTGCGGATCGCAACTGGCGCCATTGAAGGTACCGAGGTTGAAGTCCGGCAGTTTGCCGTCGAACAGGTGCGGGATGATCGAGCGGATCGAGTGCGCGTCGAACAACAACGCATAACCGAACTCGGCTTTCAGTCGCGCCAGTTCGTTCTGCAAGGTCATGTGATACGGCGTCCAGATCTGCTCCAGCCAGGTGGCGCGTTCTGCTTTCGAAGGCTCCAGCCCTTCGCGAAACAATGGAATGCCATCGAACAGCGTCGCCGGGTACAGACCAGTGGTCGCGCCGACATACAAAGGCTTGTCGTCGGAAGGCCGGTTCAGGTCGATCACGAATCGCGAATACTCGGCCGCCAGCGTGCTCGCGCCCAACTCGGCGGCAAACTCGTAGAGCTGCGGAATGTGCCAGTCGGTGTCCGGCAGGCTGCGGGCGTCGGGGATCAACCCGGCTTCAACCGCCGGGGTCAGGCGCAGGCCGGCGTGGGGCATGCTGATCAGCAGCGGCACGCGGCCTTGTTTGAAGTTCAGAACCTTATCCACAACTGCTCTCCTAAACGCTTGTCTCGACGCCGTGACGCACGACGCGTTTTTCCAGGTCACCGCCCAGCCAGTACGACAGGTCGGCCGGACGATCGATTTGCCAGGCGACAAAGTCCGCGACCTTGCCGGCTTCCAGCGAACCGTGGGTGTCGGCCATGCCCAGCGCGGTGGCGGCGTGAATCGTTGCACCGGCCAGGGCTTCTTCCGGGGTCATGCGGAAACAGGTGCAGGCCATGTTCAGCATCAAGCGCAACGACAGCGCCGGCGAGGTGCCAGGGTTGAGGTCACTGGCGATGGCGATTTTCACCCCGTGCTTGCGCAGGGCTTCCATGGGCGGCAACTGGGTTTCCCGCAGGAAGTAGAACGCGCCTGGCAGCAGCACCGCGACGGTTCCGGACTTGGCCATGGCGATGGCGTCGTCCTCGGTCATGAACTCCAGGTGATCGGCCGACAGTGCGTGATAACGCGCCGCCAGGCTCGAACCGTGCAGCGATGACAGTTGTTCGGCGTGCAGCTTCACCGGCAAACCGAGTTCCTGTGCGGTGATGAACACACGCTCGACCTGCGCCGGCGAGAACGCCAGGTATTCGCAGAAGGCGTCCACCGCGTCCACCAGTCCTTCGGCAGCAAGGGCCGGGAGCATGTCGGCGCAGATGTGATCGATGTAGTCATCGGCGCGATCAGCATATTCCGGCGGCAAGGCGTGGGCGGCAAGGCAGGTGCTGCGCACGCTCACCGGCAGTTCGGCGCCGAGGCGGCGGATCACGCGAAGGATTTTACGTTCGCTGACCAGGTCGAGGCCGTAGCCGGATTTCATTTCGACCGTGGTCACGCCGTCGCGCATCAGGCTTTTCAGACGCTTGGCGGCGCTGGCGAACAGTTCGTCTTCGGTCGCCGCGCGGGTGGCGCGCACGGTGCTGGCGATGCCACCACCGGCCGCGGCGATTTCCGCGTAGCTGATGCCTTGCAGACGCTGTTCGAATTCACCGCTGCGGTTACCGCCAAACACCGTGTGGGTGTGGCAGTCGATCAGGCCCGGAGTCACCCAGGCCCCTTTAAGATCATTGACTGCCGGGTACTCGCCCGCCGGCAGTTCAGCGCGCGGGCCGATCCACTCAATGAGCGCACCTGACGTCACGATGGCCGCGTCCTCGATAATCGAGTAGACGCCTTGCGCCATGGTTGCGACGTGGCAGTGTTGCCAGAGAGTTTTCATCCCGAGTCTCCATCAAATTCAAAATCGAATCGCGAGCAGGCTTGCTCCCACAGGGTTTACGCAATCCACTGTGGGAGCGAGCCTGCTCGCGAAGGGGCCGTTACAGGCTCGGCAGCAACTTCGCCGTGATCAACTCGTTCAGGCAACGCGATGCCAACAACTCGGTCGCGGCATTGATGTCCGGCGCAAAGAAGCGGTCCTTCTCGTAGAACGGCACTTCGTTACGCAGAATCGCCCGCGCCTTTTCCAGTGTCGGCGAGGTTTTCAGACCATTGCGCAAGTCCAGGCCCTGCACCGCCGCCAGCCATTCCACTGCCAGCACACCGCGGGTGTTTTCTGCCATTTCCCACAGACGCTTGCCCGCCGCCGGAGCCATGGACACGTGGTCTTCCTGGTTGGCCGAAGTTGGCAGGCTGTCCACCGAATGCGGATGCGCCAGGGCCTTGTTCTCGCTGGCCAGTGCCGCTGCCGTCACCTGGGCGATCATGAAGCCGGAGTTCACGCCGCCATTGGCCACCAGGAACGGCGGCAGTTGCGACATGTGCTTGTCCATCATCAGCGAGATACGGCGCTCGCTCAGGGAGCCGATTTCCGCGATGGCCAGCGCCATGTTGTCAGCAGCCATGGCCACCGGTTCGGCGTGGAAGTTACCGCCGGAAATCACGTCGCCTTCAGCGGCGAACACCAGCGGGTTATCCGACACGGCGTTGGCTTCGACGGCCAACACTTCGGCAGCCTGACGGAACTGAGTCAGGCAGGCGCCCATGACTTGTGGCTGGCAGCGCAGGGAGTATGGGTCCTGAACCTTTTCGCAGTTTTCGTGCGAATCGGACACTTCGCTGCGTTCGCCCAGCAAATCACGGTATGCGGCAGCGGCGTCGATCTGGCCTTTCTGGCCACGAGCAGCGTGGATGCGCGCGTCGAACGGCGAGCGCGAGCCCAGCACCGCTTCAACGGTCAGCGCACCCAGTGCTACGGCGCCAGCGAACAGGTCTTCACCTTCAAACAAACCGCGCAATGCATAAGCGGTAGAAACCTGAGTGCCGTTGAGCAGCGCCAGGCCTTCTTTCGCAGCCAGGGTCAGCGGGGTCAGACCAGCGACTTTCAGCGCTTCGGTGGCTTCCATCCACTCGCCTTTGTAGCGAGCCTTGCCTTCACCCAGCAGCACCAGCGACATGTGGGCCAACGGCGCCAAATCGCCGGAAGCACCGACCGAGCCTTTCAGTGGAATGTGCGGGTAAACCTCGGCGTTGATCAGGGCGATCAGCGCGTCGATGACCACGCGACGAATACCGGAAAAACCACGGCTCAAGCTGTTGACCTTGAGCACCATGACCAGGCGCACCAGCGCGTCGCTGATCGGCTCGCCGACACCGGCGGCGTGGGACAACACCAGCGAGCGCTGGAGGTTTTCCAGGTCTTCGCTGGCGATGCGGGTCGAGGCCAGCAGGCCGAAACCGGTGTTGATGCCGTAGGCGGTGCGGTTCTCGGCGAGGATCTGTTCCACGCAGGCAACGCTGGCCTCGATCTGCGCCGAGGCGCTGTGGTCGAGGGTGATTTTGACCGGTTGCTGATACACATCACGCAGTTGGGCAAGGCTCAGTTGGCCGGGAATCAAATTAAGCGCAGTCACATCATTCTCCTTTTGAGAGTTTTTATTAACTAACCAGACGCTCCGGAAATTTCCGTTGTCCGTCGCTTCCCGACTTTTTGAGAGGGGCTGGCGCCTTGGCACGCTGGTGTTGTGGATTTCAGTTCAGGTTCGGTACAGCGTTGTGCAGCAAATTCTGTTCTTTCAATACCGCGGCGGCCGCAGCGATGTCCGGCGCCAGCCAGCGGTCCTGATCATAAGCAGGAACACGCTCGCGCAGCAGACGCCACGCCGCATCGGTGCCCGCGCCAAAGCGTTGCTCTTTCAAGAATTCAAACGCCTGGGCCGCCAGCAAGTACTCGATGGCGAGGATCTGCGTGCAGTTTTCCAGCGCACGATGCAGCTTCAGCGCGGCGTTGGTGCCCAGGCTCAAGTGGTCTTCCTGCAGGCCGGACGTGACGTAATTGTCGAGCACGGCCGGTTGCGCCAATTGACGGTTTTCCGCGCACAGGGAAGCGGCGACGTACTGGACGATCATCATCCCGGAGTTGACGCCCGGGTTGGCCACCAGAAACGCCGGCAGACCGCTGACGTGCGGGTTGATCAGGCGATCGAGGCGACGCTCGGCGATGGAGCCGATTTCAGCCATGGCGATGGCCAGCAAGTCCGCCGCCATCGCTACGGACTGGCCGTGCGGATTGGCTTGGGAAACGACGCGATAGTTGTCCGGCGTGCCCAGCACCAATGGGTTATCGGTGGCACCGTTGAGTTCGTTTTCAATCTGTTGAGTCGCGTGAACCAGTTGGTCACGGGCAGCGCCGTGGACCTGCGGGATCGAGCGAATGCTCAAGGCGTCCTGGGTGCGAATGCCTTTGCTGCTGGCGATCACTTCACTGCCATCGAGCACGGCGCGCAGGTTGATGCCGACTTGCTGCATGCCTGGGTGCGGTTTGAGCGCGATGATCTCGGCATCGAACGCGTCGATCTGACCGCGCTGGGCTTCGAAACTCATGGCGCCGATCACGTCGGCCCACTGCAGCAAATGCGCGGCGTCGGCAATCGCCAGGCAGCTGAGGCCGGTCATGCACGGCGTACCGTTGACCAGGCACAAACCGTCCTTGGCGCCGAGCTTGACCGGTTGCAGGCCTTCTTCGGCCAGGGCTTGCTGAGCGGAAACGATCTGCCCGCGATAGCTGACATTGCCGACGCCCAGCAGCGCGATGCCGATGTGCGCCATGTGCGTCAGGTAGCCGACGGAACCCTGGGACGGCACTTGCGGGGTGATGCCACGGTTGAGCAGCGCCAGCAGGGCTTCGACCACCTGGCGGTGCAGGCCGGATTTACCGTGGCTGTAGTTGACGACGGCGGCGCACATGATGGCGCGCGTCTGCTCGTTGGTCAGCGGCGCCCCCACGCCACAGGCGTGGCTGAGCAGGGTGTTGCGCGACAACTGACTGAGTTGTTCATCTTGCAGGGACACGTTGCACAACGCGCCCAGCCCGGTGTTGATGCCATAGGCACGCTCGCCGCTGGTGACGATGCGCTGGACGATGCCCTGGGCGTTTTCAATGCGTGCCCAGACCGGCGCCGACAGCTCAAGCTGCGCGCCATGACGGGCGACGGCGACCACATCCTGCCAGCGGACCTGCGCTTCAGTGATAACGATTTTTTCAGCCTGGGACATCTTTGACCTCAACTGTATTTCTTCAATTTTGATGCAGCTCCACCGCCGCCTTCGCGAGCAGGCTCGCTCCCACAGGGGTACGCATTCCAATGTGGGAGCGAGCCTGCTCGCGAAGGGGCCAGCACAGTCACCGCAAATCTCTTAAACCACCGCAGCCCGACGCTGCACGAACCGGTCGACATACTCATCCGCCGGCGAATGCAGGATCTCGCGCGGGGTGCCGACCTGAATCAGGCGGCCGTCCTTGAGGATCGCGATGCGGTTGCCGATGCGCACGGCCTCGTCGAGGTCGTGGGTGATGAAGACGATGGTCTTGTGCAGGGTCTTTTGCAGTTCCAGCAACTGGTCCTGCATCTCGGCGCGAATCAACGGGTCGAGGGCGCTGAACGCTTCGTCCATCAGGATGATGTCGGTGTCTGCGGCCAAGGCGCGGGCCAGGCCCACACGCTGACGCATGCCGCCGGAGAGCTGATGCGGGTATTTGTTTTCGTAGCCCTTGAGGCCGACTGTGTTGATCCAGTGCAACGCACGCTCAGAGCACATTTGCTTGCTCTCGCCGCGCACTTTCAGGCCGTAGGCGACGTTATCCACCACGGTCTTGTGCGGCAGCAGGCCGAAGCTCTGGAACACCATGCTGATCTTGTGCCGGCGAAATTCGCGCAGGGCTTCCATGTCGTATTGCAGGATGTCCACGCCGTCCACCAGGATCGCGCCGCTGGTCGGATCGATCAGGCGATTGAAGTGGCGCACCAGGGTCGATTTGCCCGAACCCGACAGGCCCATGATCACGAAGATCTCGCCAGTGCCGATGCTCAGGGACAGATCGTTCACGCCGACCACGCAGCCGGTTTCGGACAGCACCTGGTCTTTGGTCTTGCCCTGGCCAATCATCGCCAGCGCATCCTTGGAACGGTTGCCGAAAATCTTGAAGACGTTTTTGACTTCGATCTTGCTCACGGTCGCGTTGTTCATTTGCTCACCTCATGCCGTGCCCGACCGTACGCCTGAGTAATGCGGTCGATCACCACAGCCAGAATCACGATCGCCAGACCGGCTTCCAGGCCACGTCCGACGTTGAGGGTCTGAATCCCCACCAGTACGTCTTCGCCCAAGCCACGGGCACCGATCATCGAGGCAATCACCACCATTGACAGCGCCATCATCGTCGTCTGGTTGATCCCGGCCATGATGCTCGGCAACGCCAGGGGCAATTGCACGCCAAACAGTTGCTGCCAGCGGTTCGCACCGAAGGCGTTGATTGCTTCCATCACTTCACCGTCTACCTGGCGAATGCCCAGGTCGGTCAAGCGAATCAGCGGGGGAGCGGCGTAGATCACGGTGGCGAAAATCGCCGGAACCTTGCCCAGGCCAAACAGCATCAGCACCGGGATCAGGTACACGAAGCTCGGCATGGTCTGCATGATGTCCAGCAACGGCATCAAGATCGAACGCAGGCGATTGCTGCGCGCCGAGAGAATGCCCAGCGGAATGCCGATCAGCACCGAAATGATCGTCGCGACCATCATCAGCGCCAGGGTTTGCATCAGCTTGTCCCAGAGGCCGACCGCACCCACCAGGAACAACAAGCCGACAATCACGGCCGTGGTCACGACTTTGCGCGTGGCGTGCCAGGCTATGCCTGCGACGATGGCGAGCATCAGCCACCAGGGCGCCGCACGCAGCAGGCCTTCAAGGTTGACGATGGCCCACAGCAGCGTGTCAGAGATCTGCCGGAACACGTCGCCGTAGTTGGTGACCAGCGCATCGACCCAACCGTTGACCCAGTCGGCGATGGAAAAGGTAAAGCTTTCGGGAAACATAAGAGACTCTCAATCAAGGGGTTGCGATCAAGCGTCCGACTGCCGCTACCGGCAGTCGGAGAGGCTCAACCTACAAGGCCGCGTCGATTTTCTTGGCTGCGTCTTCGCTCACCCATGCGTGCCAGACTTCAGGATGTTCCTTCAAGAAGATCTTGGCCAGTTTTGGCGACTCGATCCGCTCTTTGGTCATGCGTCCAAGGTTCTGGTTGAGGATGTCGATTGGCACGTTGACCTTTTCCAGCACGGCCACCAGTTCCGGGGCTTGCTCGTGGAAAGTCTTGGACAGGCCGACCTTGATGGTCACGGTCTTGTTCACGCCTGGTTTCTCTTCAAGTTTCACCGCGTCGATCTGGCCCATCAGCGGGGTTGGCGACCAGTAGTAGAACAGGATCGGCTCGCCACGCTTGTAGCTCGACAGCACGGCCGCATCCAGCGCCGGGCCGGTGCCTGGGCGGAAGTTGGTGTAGGTGCTTTCCAGGCCGTAGCTCTTCAGCATTTCGCTGTTGTCCAGCTCGCAGGTCCAGCCGGCCGGGCAGTTGTAGAAACGACCCTTGGAGGGCTCTTCGGCGTCCTTGAATATCGCCGAGTATTTGCCCAGATCGGCAATGTTTTTCAGGTCAGGAGCCTTGGCTTCCAGCTTGCGCTTGGCATCGCCTTCGATGACGTAACGCGGCACGTACCAGCCTTCGATTGCGCCCACCACAGGTGCGCCGACACCGACGACTTTGCCGGCCTTCTCGGCCTTGTTCCAGACTTCGCTGCGGCCGACCCACTCTTCGGCAAACACCTGGATGTCGTTGCTGCTCAGGGCGTTTTCCATGGTGATGGAGTTACCCGGCAGGCTGTCGGTCTTGCAGTCGTAGCCTTTCTCCAACACGACTTGCATCACGTCGGTCAGCAGCATCGCGCTTTCCCAGTTCAGGCCGGCAAATTTCACCGGTTTGCCCGACTCGCACCAACCAGCAGCCTGAGTGGCGCCAGCACTGGCCAGCAGGCCCATGGAAAGTAATGTGGTCAGCAGGGTCTTGTTCGATTTCATTGTTGTGACGCTCCTAATCATGAATTGGCTTACGGCAGTCAAGAGGCATCCAGCCCTGTCCACGTCCAATCAGGCCTGCGTCGCAACGCGACCGGTCCCGCTTGTTTTAGGTTGTACAACGCTGTCCTGCTCGACCGGCAGAATCAGTTGATCGGGCACGGTGCCGTGCCATTTTTTCGCACACACGTAATACAGGGCTGCGGGAATCACCAGACCGATGATCCAGGAAATATCCACATCACCCAGGGCCGCCACCAGCGGACCGGTATAGAACTTGGTGGAGATGAACGGCAGCTGCACCAGCACACCGAAGACATAGACGCTGATACCGAGGGCGTTCCAACGGCCGTAGCGACCTTTTGGATCGGCCAGCGCCGGCACGTCATAGCGCTCGCGGGTGATGCAGTAGTAGTCCACCAGGTTGATCGCGCTCCATGGCGTGAAGAACGCCAGCAGGAACAGGATGAAGGACTTGAACGCACCGAGGAACGAGTGCTGGCCGAGCAACGCCATCAGGGTCGCCGCACCGACGATCACCAGCACGAAGACCAGACGCTGCAAGCGCGATACTTTCAGGTCACCACGGAAGCCGCTGATGATGGTCGCAATGCACATGAAGCTGCCGTAGGAGTTCAGCGTGGAGATGGTGACCTTGCCGAACGCGATGCTGAAATACAGCAGCGCAGCGGTGGCACCGGTACCGCCCAGACCGACGATATAGGCGACTTCGTGGCCGGCGAATTGGCCGTTGGCCGATGCGGCAGCGAACACGCCGAGGACCATCGCCACTTGTGCGCCAATGACCGAACCTGCGCCTGCGGCAAAGAAAGTTTTCACCGAGGAAGTCTTGCTCGGCAGGTAGCGCGAGTAGTCAGCCACATAAGGGCCGAAGGCGATCTGCCAGGACGCCGCGAGCGATACCGCGAGCAAGAAACTGCTCCAGCTGAAGTGGCGGATTTGCAACAGTGCGCCCACATCGACCTGGCTCATCAGACGGCTGAACAGATAAACAAAGGCAATCACGCCAATGACACTGGCAACACGGCCGATCCAATGGATCACCCGATAACCGAGCACCGTGACCAGCACGATGACACTGGCGAAGATCAGAATGCCGACGCTGTCGCTGACGTCAAACAACTGGCCCAGCGCCTGACCGGAAAGCACGGTACCCGTTGCGGTGAAGCCGAGGTACATCAGGCAGACCAGCACGATCGGGATGGCCGCGCCATACACGCCGAACTGTACCCGGCTGGAAATCATCTGCGGCAGACCCAGCTTGGGCCCTTGCGCCGCATGCAACGCCATGACCCCGCCGCCCAGCAGTTGACCGATCAACAGACCGATCAACGACCAGAACACGTCACCGCCCAGCACCACGGCCAGGGCCCCGGTGACAATCGCGGTGATTTGCAGGTTGGCACCCATCCACAGGGTGAACTGGCTAAATAGACGACCGTGTCTTTCCGCTTCCGGGATGTAGTCGATCGAGCGCTTCTCGATCAACGGTTTGTTGCCTGCACGTTCGCTGACAGCCATGGTTCAACCTCTGTGGATTGTTATGGGAATAACCGATTTCTGTTGTTGGCACTTGTGGGAGCGAGCCTGCTCGCGAAGAGGTCATCACATCCAGCATCGATGTTGATTGACCCACCGCATTCGCGAGCAGGCTCGCTCCCACAGGTCTTGTTTTTATTTGCCAGTAATCATCGGCAGGTTCAGCCCTTGTTCCTTGGCGCAGTCGATCGCGATCTGATAACCCGCATCGGCGTGACGCATGACACCGGTCGCCGGGTCGTTGTGCAGTACGCGAGCAATACGCTCGGCCGCTTCGTCAGTACCATCGCAGACAATCACCATGCCCGAGTGCTGGGAGAAGCCCATGCCGACGCCGCCGCCGTGGTGCAGGGAAACCCAGGTCGCGCCGCTCGCCGTGTTCAGCAGAGCGTTGAGCAGTGGCCAGTCGGACACGGCATCGGAACCGTCCTGCATCGATTCGGTTTCGCGGTTCGGGCTGGCGACCGAACCGGAGTCCAGGTGGTCACGACCGATCACGATGGGCGCGGACAATTCACCGCTGCGCACCATTTCGTTGAACGCCAGGCCCAGCTTGGCGCGCAGGCCCAGACCAACCCAGCAGATACGCGCCGGCAAACCCTGGAAGCTGATGCGCTCGCGGGCCATGTCCAGCCAGTTGTGCAGGTGGGCGTCGTCCGGGATCAGCTCTTTAACTTTGGCGTCGGTCTTGTAAATGTCTTCGGCGTTGCCGGAGAGTGCAGCCCAACGGAATGGGCCGATGCCGCGGCAGAACAGTGGACGGATATAGGCCGGTACGAAGCCTGGGAAGTCGAATGCGTTTTCCACGCCTTCTTCCTGGGCCATCTGACGGATGTTGTTGCCGTAGTCGAAGGTCGGGATGCCCATTTTCTGGAAATCCAGCATCGCTTTAACGTGTACGGCCATCGATTGCTTGGCGGCTTTGACCACGGCAGCAGGCTCGGTCTTGGCGCGAGCGCGGTACTCTTCCCAGGTCCAGCCGGCCGGCAGGTAACCGTTGAGCGGGTCGTGGGCGCTGGTCTGGTCGGTGACCATGTCCGGGCGTACGCCACGACGAACCAGTTCCGGCAGGATTTCAGCGGCGTTACCCAGCAGCGCGATGGAAATCGCCTTGCCTTCTTTGGTGTATTTTTCGATGCGGGCCAGCGCGTCGTCGAGGTCTTTGGCCTGCTCGTCGACGTAGCGGCTGTTCAAGCGGAAATCGATGCTGACCTGCTGGCATTCGATGTTCAGCGAGCAAGCGCCAGCCAGGGTAGCGGCCAGAGGTTGAGCGCCGCCCATGCCGCCCAGACCAGCGGTCAGGACCCAACGACCTTTCAGGTCATCGTTGTAGTGTTGGCGACCGGCTTCGACGAAAGTTTCGTAGGTGCCCTGAACGATGCCCTGGCTGCCGATGTAGATCCAGCTGCCGGCGGTCATCTGGCCGTACATGGCCAGGCCTTTGGCGTCGAGCTCGTTGAAGTGTTCCCAGCTCGCCCAGTGTGGCACCAGGTTGGAGTTGGCGATCAGCACGCGCGGTGCATTGGTGTGGGTCTTGAACACGCCGACTGGCTTGCCGGATTGCACCAGCAGGGTCTCGTCGTCGTTCAGGTTGGTCAGGCTTTCGACGATCTTGTCGTAGCATTCCCAGTTACGTGCTGCACGACCGATACCACCGTAAACCACCAGTTCTTTAGGGTTCTCGGCGACTTCCGGGTCGAGGTTGTTCATCAGCATGCGCAGCGGCGCTTCGGTCAGCCAGCTCTTGGCGGTCAGCTTGTTACCGCGTGCGGCACGGATTTCAACATCACGAAATTTAGTCACGAAAAGAACTCCTCAGCAATCAATCCAAAACCAACCCAGGCAGTGGGCGAGCAAGCCGATGGGCATCAGTGCACACCGGCGAATCAGTGGACGACGGTTGAGCCTTCGTGACTCATACGCATACGTCTTTACTTGTACATACAAGCATATGCAATCAAGCGGCCAACTTGTTGGATGGGTGTTCAAGAAAAGTTTTGGAGGGGCTGGGAGGCTTGTAGATCAAGGGTTTTGGCGGAGATGAAATTTTTCGGGGGGATTTTTGCGAAAGGGTGGTGGCTGTTACTTGAGCGAGGTTTTGCGCCACGTTGGGGCGTTCGGTAACAAGATGGTGCGCAATGGGGAACAGGAGGAGCGACCGCTTTTGTGGCGAGGGGGCTTGCCCCCGTTGGGTGGCGTAGCCGCCCCCGATGTTCGCATTAAATTTTGCGGCTGCTGCGCAGCCGAACGGGGGCAAGCCCCCTCGCCACAGTGGATCAGTGGAGGGGTTGAATCAGTTTGCTGTCAGCTCAATCACGCAGCAGGCGCCGTTGCTCGAGACTTCCAGCAAGCCAGTGTTACCGTCCAGTTGCAGGCAATCATGGCGACCGAGTTGCGAAGCGCTGTTACCGGCATTCACTTCCAATGCGTCGGCAATACTGAACACCAGCACCGTACCCGCCGAACTGAAAAACCGCTGCTCACCCGCCAGCCACTGCAACCGCGCGCTGTAACGCTGCGGCGCATAAATCAGGTTGAAGTCGCGGATCGGCCCGCCGAGCAATGTGCAGGACACTTCGCTCTCACCACTGAAGGCAAACGGGTGCAGCGGTAACAACGGATGCGTGTCCTGGCCATCGACCCGCAAGGTCATGCCGTCACCTTGCAGCACGGTGATGACCCGCTCGTAACCGGTGAACGTCGAGAAGCCGCCCGACTCGCCGATGTCGGCAATCGACAGGCGCCAGCCGAAACCCTCAAGGCCAACGCCCGCATCGCGGGTGATTTCTTCAGTGCTGCCGCCGCCGTTTTTCCAGGGCATGCGTGGGTAATCGATGGCGCGTAAAACCTTGGATTTCATTTATGGCTCTCTATTTATGAAACCGACCTTCCAGACGATGACGGGAACCGGGGTGGATCAAACGGGCGGCGGTCACTGGCTGTCGGCCGGACCAGGTGCGGCGACGAATCAGCAGGCACGGCTCGCCCTTTTCAATCTGCAGCAATTTGCACTCGGACGCCTCGGCCAGAATCGCCTCGACCACGTGCTCGCCTTCAGTCAGCGGCGCGACCTGATTCAGGTAGGCGTAAGGCGTTTGCAGGGTGAAATCCTGCTTGAGGTATTCCGGGGCGACCAGCGCGTTGACGAAACGGTCTTCGATTTGCACCGGGATATCGTTTTCGAAATGCACGATCAGCGAGTGGAAAACCTTCTGCCCTTCGCGCATATCGAGCGCCAAAGCGCGCTCGGAGCCGGCGGCCTCTTCTTCAAGGGTGATCACCTTGCAGGTATGGCGATGGCCACGGGAGGCGATTTCGTCGGCGATGTTGTGCACTTCAAACAGCGCGGACTGGCTTTTTGGCTCGGCGACGAACGTGCCCACGCCTTGCATGCGCACCAACAGACCGTCGGCGGTCATCTCGCGCAGGGCACGGTTGATGGTCATGCGGCTGAAACCCAACTGGCTGACCAGCTCGCTTTCCGACGGAACGCGGTAGTGCGGCGGCCAGTTTCCACTGTCGATTTGCTGGGTGATCATCTGTTTGACGCGGGCGTACAAGGGCGCCGGACTGTCGCCCATGTTCGCGGCCAACGGTGACACTTGGGGCGGAGTCGGCACGGTTAATCCCTGTTCATTTGATAGAGGTTGCTAGCTTGCCGGAGTTTACCGAGCAGGCAAACGTCTGTATATGTATATACAAATAACACACGATGGGGTGCTGAACCATGTCCGCCTTCTTTGCCGAACGCGCGCTGCTGCCTAGTGGATGGGCCAACAATGTACGTCTTGAGGTCAGCGCCGAGGGCGTTTTGACCCATATCCAGGCCGATTCCCATGCAGATGGCGCCGAACGGCTAAGCGGTCCGCTGCTGCCGGGTATGCCGAATCTGCACTCCCATGCCTTCCAGCGGGCGATGGCCGGCTTGGCGGAAGTCGCGGGTAATCCGAACGACAGTTTCTGGACCTGGCGCGATTTGATGTATCGCCTCGTCGGAAAAATCAGCCCGGACCAACTCGGCGTGATCGCCCGTCAGCTGTACATCGAAATGCTCAAGGCCGGTTACACCTCGGTCGCGGAATTTCATTACGTGCACCACGACACCAACGGCCAGACTTACGCAGACCCGGCTGAACTGGCACTGCGCATCAGCCAGGCCGCCCGCTCCGCCGGTATCGGCCTGACCCTGCTGCCGGTGCTCTACAGCCATTCCGGATTCGGTGGCCAGACACCCAACGAAGGCCAGCGCCGCTTTATCAACAGCACCGAAAACTACCTGAAACTTCAGTCGCGCTTGCAGCCGATCCTGGCGCAGCAACCGGCGCAGTCGCTGGGCTTGTGCTTCCACTCGTTGCGCGCAGTCACACCACAACAGATCAGCGAAGTGCTGGCCGCCAGCGACAAGCAATGCCCGGTGCACATTCACATTGCCGAACAGCAGAAGGAAGTCGACGACTGCCTGACCTGGAGCGGTCGTCGTCCGCTGCAATGGCTGTACGAAAACACCGAAGTCGATCAGCGCTGGTGCCTGGTTCACGCCACTCACGCCAATGCCGAAGAAGTCACGCTGATGGCCAAGAGTCGCGCCATTGCCGGTTTGTGCCTGACCACCGAAGCCAACCTTGGCGACGGGATTTTCCCGGCGGTGGATTTCCTCGCTCAGGGCGGACGCATGGGCATCGGCTCCGACAGCCATGTGTCGTTGAGCGTGGTGGAAGAATTGCGCTGGCTGGAATACGGCCAGCGTCTGCGCGATCAGCGGCGTAATCGTTTGTATGGCGCGGAGCAGCCGATGGTCGGTCGCACACTGTACGACGCAGCACTGGATGGCGGCGCTCAGGCGCTGGGTCAGCCGATTGGCGCATTGGAAGTCGGTAAGCGTGCGGATTGGCTGGTGCTGGACGGTAACGATCCGTACCTGGCGACGGCCAGTGGCGACGGGATTCTGAATCGTTGGTTGTTTGCCGGTGGTGATCGTCAGGTTCGCGATGTGCTGGTCAATGGCCAGTGGGTCGTGCGTGACGGGCGTCATGCCGCGGAAGAAGAAAGCAATCGCGCGTTCACCCAAGTCCTGCGCGACCTCCTGGGCTAACCCCAAACAACTGTGGGAGCGAGCCTGCTCGCGAAGGGGCCATCAGATTCAACAGAGATGTTGACTGACAGTCCGCCTTCGCGAGCAGGCTCGCTCCCACACTTGCTATGCGCTAACCGTCAGTTCGAGGTCTTGGCCATCTGCGTATCCGTCGCACGCCAGATAAGCCGCGTGGTGTCGTAACCCTGCTGACGCGCCTTGCTCAGCAATTCCTCTCGCACTACGCCATTGACCTTCGGAGTCCGCGACAGCAGCCACAGGTACTTGCGACTCGGGTCACCCACAATGGCCGTCTTGTAGTCATCGCTGACGTACAACACCCAGTATTCGCCCTTCGCCGTACCGGGCAGCAGACGAGAAAACCAGGTATCGAACTCGACCCACAGCTTGTCGAATTTACCCGACACCTGTGGATAAGCCGTGCCCTTGACCTCTTCCCACTGCCACTGCGGCGTCAGGCAGCGGTTCAACACCGCCATGTTGCCGTCAGGCTTGAGGCTGTAATGGGCTTCGGACTGCGCGCAGTCGCGCTGGAAGTACATCGGCAGGCGAGCCAACTCGTACCAGGTCCCCTGATAACGCTTGAGGTTGACGCTGTTGACAGTTTTTGGCGCCAACGAATCATGGCCAGAAGTGGCGCAGCCAGCCAATACCAGGCCGGCAAAAAGTACGAGTAATAACCGCTTCATTGTTTTTCTCCCGTGGGCGCAACGCCCCGGTTTACTTCAGGCCTTGGCCGGAAAACATCAATACTTTGTCACCGGCGTACTGCACGCTGATAAAGCTGTTTTTGTCGCCCCAGGTGCAGCTGGACATGCCGAGCGCGCCCGAGCAATCAGCAGGTTTACCCAACAACGTTTCGACCTCGGCCTTAGGCATGCCGGTCGACAGTTTCGAGTAGTTTTCCTGATTGACCTTGCTGCATGCGGCCAACAACACGCAGAACGAGAGCAAGGCGAGAGATCGCAACGACATGGTGAAACTCCTGGAGCGAAGGGGAATGGCATGGCTGCCAAGCTGAAGCTTAGAAGAGAAAACCCCCATCTGGTTCCCCGACCGCGACGCTATTTATCAGGCCACTCGTCTGCCTTTTTTCGAAAAATCAGCCACTTTCTTGCGCCATTGCGTCATTCGTCAGTTTTTGCACAAAGGTGCCTAATCTTTGGCGCTGGCCAGTCGACATAGAAGCAGCGTAAAGCCCTCGACTGTGGCGAATTGACGCCCCTCGCTGATCAGCCCCTCCG
This sequence comes from Pseudomonas sp. GW821-FHT10C09, assembly GCF_059415465.1. NCBI lineage: Bacteria > Pseudomonadati > Pseudomonadota > Gammaproteobacteria > Pseudomonadales > Pseudomonadaceae > Pseudomonas > Pseudomonas sp. GW821-FHT10C09. The sequence continues at coordinate 69,759 of NZ_JBWKNG010000027.1, read as the reverse complement.
CGGTAGTGCACTTAATGACCAGAAACATGAAATTCAGCCACAAGATCTTGCTGGCAGCCGCCCTCGTGGTCGCCGTCGCGTTCGCCTGCTTTATCCTGTTCAACGACTACCGCCAGCGCCAGACCCTGCGCAGCAGTACCGAATCCTCGATGCAGGAACTCGGCAGCCTGACCACCAGCAACATCCAGACCTGGCTGGAAAGCCGTATCCAGTTGCTGCAATCGTTATCCCAGCAGATCGCCGTGGATGGCAGCGCACCCGCCAGCCTGAAACGCGCCATCGACCTGCCGGCCTACACCAGCAACTTCCAGCTGAGCTATTTCGGCGGCACTGACGGTGTGATGTTCTCGATCCCGGCCGGCAATCGGGCTGCCGACTACGATCCTCGCGCCCGTGGCTGGTACAAGGCCGCCAACAGCGCGCAACAGACCATCGTCACCGAACCGTACATCGCCGCGTCTTCGGGCAAACTGGTGATCACCGTCGCCACGCCCGTGAAGAATCAGGGCCAGATGATCGGCGTTGCCGGTGCGGACATCGACTTGTCCAGCGTCAGCGCGATCATCAACTCGCTGAACTTCGGCGGCCACGGCCATGCGTTTATCGTCAGCGCCGACGGCAAGATCCTGATCCACCCGGACAGCAAACTGGTGCTCAAAGGACTGGCCGACGCCTATCCGAACGGCGCGCCGAAAGTCAGCCCGGGCCTGAAAGAAGTCGAGTTCGACGGCAAGACCCAGTTCATCTCCTTTACCCACGTCAACGGCGTGCCGTCGGCGGACTGGTACGTGGCACTGGTGCTGGATCAGGACACCGCGTTCTCGATGCTCAGTGAATTCCGCACCTCGGCGATCATCGCCATGGTCATCGCCGTGGTGATCATCATCGCGTTGCTGGGCATGCTGATCAGCTTCCTGATGCAGCCGCTGCTGACCATGGGCCGCGCGATGCATGACATCGCCGAAGGTGAAGGTGACCTGACCAAACGCCTGACCATCCACGGCCAGGACGAATTCGGCGCACTGGGCACCTCGTTCAACCGTTTTGTAGAGCGTATTCACACCTCGATTCGCGAAGTGTCCTCGGCCACCGGCCAGGTCAACGAAGTGGCCCTACGTGTGGTGGCGGCTTCCAACTCTTCGATGTTCAACTCCGACCAGCAAGCTTCGCGCACCAGCAGCGTGGCTGCAGCGATCAACCAACTGGGCGCCGCCGCCCAGGAAATCGCCCAGAACGCCGCCCTCGCCTCGCAACACTCCAGCGATGCCCGGGCCCTGGCTGAAGACGGTCAGCAAGTGGTGGATAAAACCATCGCGGCGATGCAGCAGCTGTCGGCGAAGATCAGCGATTCGTGCGGCAACATCGAAACGCTCAACAGCAACACCGTGAACATCGGGCAGATTCTGGAAGTGATCACCAGCATCTCCCAGCAAACCAACTTGCTGGCCCTGAACGCGGCCATCGAAGCGGCCCGTGCCGGTGAAGCCGGTCGTGGTTTTGCCGTGGTGGCGGACGAGGTGCGCAACCTCGCCCACCGCACTCAGGATTCGGCGCAGCAAGTGCAGAAGATGATCGAGGAGCTGCAAGTCGGCGCCCGTGAAGCGGTCATCACCATGACCGACAGCCAGCGCCAGAGCGAAAGCAGCGTCGGCATCGCCAACCAGGCCGGTGAGCGCCTGGGTAGCGTGACGCAGCGCATTGGTGAAATCGACGGGATGAACCAGTCGGTGGCGACGGCGACGGAAGAGCAGACCGCTGTGGTGGAGTCGATCAACGTCGACATCACCGAGATCAACACCTTGAACCAGGAAGGGGTGGAGAACTTGCAGTCGACCTTGCGTGCGTGTGCGGATCTTGAGCAGCAGGCGGCGCGGTTGAAGCAGCTGGTTGGCAGCTTCCGGATCTAAGTTGCTTTTCAGGGCCCCTTCGCGAGCAGGCTCGCTCCCACATTTGATTTGTGTCGTTCACAAATCCAATGTGGGAGCGAGCCTGCTCGCGAAGACGGCATCAGCCGTAATGAAACTCTAGAACCTGGACCCGGGCTTCGAAAGAAACGCCAACTCCTCAGCCGTCGACTCCCTTCCCGACACCGCATTGCGATGCGGAAACCGTCCAAACCGCGCAATCACGTCCCGATGCCGCTCGGCATAATCCAGGTAATCGCTGAACAGCGCCCGATCGATCTCTGGTTGTTGCGCCACCAATTCGATGTAGCGCGAGACGCCTTCATTCTGCACTGCGAGGTTTTCGCTGTGCTCGAACACCAGATAGATGAACACACGCTGAATCGGCAGCAACTGCTGATCAAAATCCGCAGCAATGCCTTGCGCCACCAGTGCCTGAGCCCTGAAGTCGCCGGAAAAGGATTTGGGAGTGTCGCGATAGATCATTCGCGGGAGTTGATCGAGCAGCAGCACCAGAGCCAGCCAACCTTCAGGGCGTTGCGCCCAGTCAGTCAATCCGCCGGCCAGTGCCTGCTCGACCCAGTCCCCGAAACGCGTTTGCGCTTCGAGGTCCTGGCTGTCGCGCTTGCCGAACCATAACTTGCCCTTGGCGGCCGCTGTTTCTTTCGCTGATCCGGAAGTTCCGAACCACCAATCGAGCAACGGCTGCCATGGCGCGGTCATGGTTTAGGCCTTGTGGTAAGCCGTGACGCGTTCGACTTCTTCTTTCGAACCGAGGAACACCGCGACACGCTGGTGCAGGCCGTCCGGCTTGATGTCGAGGATGCGCTGATGGCCATCGGTGGAAGCGCCGCCAGCCTGTTCAACCAGGAACGACATCGGGTTGGCTTCGTACATCAGGCGCAGTTTGCCCGGCTTCGATGGCTCGCGGCTGTCGCGCGGGTACATGAACAGACCGCCACGGGTCAGGATGCGGTGCACGTCCGCGACCATCGCGGCGACCCAACGCATGTTGTAGTTCTTTTTCAGCGGGCCTTCTTCGCCAGCCAGCAGTTCGCCGACGTAACGTTGTACCGGGGCTTCCCAGTGACGCTGGTTGGAGGCGTTGATCGCGAATTCCTGAGTGGAGGTCGGGATCTTGATGTCTTCGTGAGTCAGTACGAAGCTGCCCATTTCACGGTCCAGGGTGAAGCCTTTTACGCCATCACCCAGGGTCAGGATCAGCATGGTCTGTGGACCGTAGATCGCGTAACCGGCAGCCACTTGCTCGGTGCCTGGCTGCAGGAAAGCCTTTTCGTTCAAAGGCTCGTTCTGGCTCAGGTATTCGTTCGGGCAACGCAGCACCGAGAAAATCGTACCGACCGGCGCGTTGATGTCGATGTTCGACGAACCGTCCAGCGGGTCGAATACCAGCAGGTACGCACCTTTCGGGTACTTGCCCGGGATCTGGTAGGCATTGTCCATTTCTTCGGACGCCATGCCGGCCAGGTGACCGCCCCATTCGTTGGCTTCGAGCAGGATCTCGTTGGAGATCACGTCGAGTTTCTTCTGCACTTCACCTTGGACGTTTTCAGTGCCCATGCTGCCCAGAACACCACCGAGGGCGCCTTTGGACACGGCGTGGTTGATCTCTTTGCAAGCACGCGCCACCACTTCGATCAGGAAACGCAGATCGGCAGGGGTGTTGTTGCTACGGGTCTGCTCAATCAAATAGCGACTCAGGGTAACGCGGGACATGGAAGGCTCCGGTGGAATGGGGGGCTAAAAACCCGCGCAGTTTAACGCGAGTCGAGGCGCATTTCCTCCTATCAGACGTGATACGCCCAAGAGAGTTCATGTGCCGGTTTGAGCGTAGTTCGAAACGGGGCGGATGTAGACCGGCGGCAGGGGGCAGTTTCAAGGTATTTGGCGTTTTGAAGATCGCTTTCGCGAGCAGGTTCGCTCCCACAATGGATCTCCAATGTTCACAGGATCAGTGTGGGAGCGAGCCTGCTCGCGAATGGCGCGTAGCGCCAGCCATTCTCAGTGTGAGGCCGGGGGCTTGCGCAGCAAGCTGAACGCCATCGCCGCCAGGAACAGCACACTCAGCAACAACACCGCCCACAGCCCGAATTTCTTCCAGTTTGTACCCGCCGTCGCCGTCGTGGTCACCGTCGAAGTCGACGTCACCACTGCCCCGCCGTCCACCGTTGCCTTGCCCAAGCTCGCCAGTTTCTGCGCGCTGTAATCCGGGATCAGCGTCGACAGCGGCAAGCTCGCCGCTTTCACTGTCGCATTGCCCAGCGCCAGCGTGTAAGGCCCGGGGCCACGTGCCAGGAACACCAATTGCGTCGAACGCACGGCGAACTTCAGCGTCGGTGCTTCGGCTCCCAAGCCACCACCGCGCTCATCCACCACCAACTTCAACTGCTGCACAGTCTGCCCCGGCAACTGCAATTCGTTCTGCACCACGTCCTGGCCATTCTGGGTCAAGCGATACAGCAAACCGCTGCCCAGCGGCTGCCACGGCAAGCTGCTCTCGCGGCGACCCGACAACGCCACCGGCGCCAGACTGTTGGGCTGACTCAGCTCGACCTGCACCCGTTCGACATTCAGCCCCATCGGCAACTGCCAAGTGTATTCACCGGCCTTCGCGCTGCTGCCGGCCAACGGTTGCGACCAGACCAACGGCAGCGGCAGGCTGCGGGTGCTGGCGCTTTCCAGCTGCGCCGAGGTCAGCGCTGGCGCCGATTGCGGCGAATTCCACAGCAAGCGCAAATAACGCGCCGATTGCCCCGGCAGCCCGACTTCATGCTGCTCGACCCGTTCGTCGGCAAACGTCAGCCGTGCGACCTGCCCTTCGCCCCACGACTGCCAATGCTGCAAGTCGTCGCTGGCCTCGATGGAAAAACGCTGGAAGCCGTCACGCTCGCTGGTCCAGTCGAGGACCAATTGCTGCAGCGGCGCCTTGATGCCGCTGGCATCGAGCAACCAGCCGCGCAGGACTTCTTCGCCCGCTTCCAATTGGCTGGACGGCTGTACTTCGACCAGCGTGCCGTTGGCACTCGATTGCACTCGCACGCTGGGCGCGCGCTCGGTGGAATCCGCCGAGTTGTACAACGGGAACCACTTCACGTCGGTCAGCGTGCGATTTTCGCGGGTCTGGGCCGACTCGCGCGCCAAGGCATACCCCTGAACCTGACCGGCGGCGTTGAACACACGCACATCACTCAGGTCGGTTTGCCGCGCATTCAACTGCACGCTCAACGGCAATTCGAGTCGATACCACGGGCCGTCGCCGCTCACGGACAACGGCACTTGAGTGGTGAAATCCGCCGGTTGCTCCTGGGCACCGACAGACAGCGATACACCCAGCGCCACCGCGCCCAACCAGCCCAGGTTCTGCTTCTGACTCAAGACGACACTCCTTCGGTTTCCGGGGCCGGTTTTTCAGACTCCGGCACAGCCTCGACGCGTTTGGGCGGCAGCGGCGCGAAATAGCCCACCACCAGCAGCAACACGCCTACGCCGATAAACGACACGATCCGCGCGAGCCCGCCGCGGTTACTCAATTCGACAAAGAACAGCTTGGCCACCACCACGCCAATCAACGCCGCACCGATCAGCCAGACCTCGCGACGATGGCGCAAATGGCCGCCGATCATCAGGCTCAGCGCCATCAGGGTCCAGACGATGGACAGCCCGGCCTGCACCAGCATCGAGTCCAGCAAGGCATCGAATTCGAACGGCACACCGCCCCAATGGTGCGCGGTGCGCATCACCAACGCGGTGAAGAACACGAACAGCGAAACCCCGGCGATCAACTGCGTGGCGTGCTCGGCGTAGTCCTTGCGAATCCCCAGCTGTGTCACCGCGCTGCGCGACCAGACGTAGACGCCGAACAGCGCAAACAGCAGGCCCAACTCCAGCGGGTTGATCAGCGGCACATACGGCAGCGGTTCGGCGGTGCCGTCGCTGACCACGTTCGCCAGCCAGAACCAGCCGAGCATCAGCAACGCCAACGGTGCGGCCGCATACAGTCGGTACTCGCGGGGATACGCCGACACCGGCCACGGCCAAGTACGCGGCGCCGCCATCAGCACCAGGTACAGACTCGGCAGAATCGCCCAGCCCAACCAGCGCCAGGCGTTGTACTGCTCGGACAACAACAGCAAGCCGTAACGCAGTTCCAACGCCAGCACGCCGATCAACAACCAGCAACCGAGCACATGCGCGGTGCTGACCGCGCGCGCCAGCAACATCGGCGCCAGTCGTTTCAGCGAGACGAAATGCACGACGAACACCGCTGCCCAGGCCAACCCGCCAAAACTGGCCGCCGGGTGGTAACGCGAATGCCACGCCGCCAGCAACACCACGCCCGCCACTGGTATCAGCAAGGTGCAGAGCAAACCCAGCGAAGACCATTTCAAGCGCAGTGCCAACAGCGTCCACAGCGCCACGCTGATAGCCGCGACTGCCAGCAACATCGGCGCTTGCAAGTTCACCGGCGCAAAGCGCAGCACTTCACTGACCCACGCCAGCGCCCACCAGCCCGCGCCCCACACCAGCAGCACTTCGGACAAACGCTGCAGGCTCAACACATCGAACGCCGAAGCATGGTTGCCCAATTGCAATCGCCAGGCCCCGACCAGCGCCGCCAAACCCAGTACCAACGGCGTCCAGAAACCGCTGTGCGCCAGCGGCTTCAGCCCCTCGCTGGCCAACGGTCCAAGCAGGTCCGGCCCGGCAAACAGGAACGCCGCGCCGCCAATCACCTGCAACAGCAAACCGAAGACAAAACTCACGCGCTGCTTCAGATACAGGCTCAACCAGATGATGAACAAACCACTGGCCGCCCACACCGCGCTCGCGGTCTGCCATGGCAGCACGAACAGCACCGCGAGATTGATCAGCACCAGGCCGGCCAGCAACACCACCGACAAGCCGCGCAACAACCGCACGTCGCTGCGCACCATCTCGTCGCGCGCAGCCAGCAGCATGCCGGCGATCAACGCCAGGCCGATCAGCGAGGCACTGAGCAAACCGCTCCAGCCGGCACTGAATACCGCCGCAGATTCACCGCCAGCACCTTGCAGGCGCAGCAGAAACAACGCGCCCCCGAGTAATTGCACCGCAAACGCGGTGAACAGGAACGTGCGCGATTGCAGGCGCAGCCCCACAAACAACGTCGCCAGACCGGCCAGCGCCCAGCTGATCGCCGTACCGTGGGTGAAGAAAAACAACGGCGCCAGCAGGTAAAGAAACGTCAGGCCGAGGCTAGCCAGAACCGGCAGCCCTTTGCGTTCCCATTGCGCCGTGTGCTCCGGCGAGGCTTGGCGCAATTGGTAGAAGCTGAACAGCAACGCCACGCCGAGCATCAACGCGCCCAACGGTGCGCCGTCGAGCAGGCTGCTTTCGCCGATCCGCAGTTCGCTGAGAAACGCCAGCGCCGAGCCCAATTGCAGCAGCAAGGCAAAGGCCCTGGCCAAAGGACGTTGCTGACGCAGACCGAGCCAGAAAATCCCGGCACCTTCGACGGCCCAGGCAGCAGACGTCCAGCGCGCATCGAGCCCCAACGGGATCGCCAGGCTGGCGAAGATCACGCCCAGCGCCAGACAGGTTTCCGCCAGCAATAACGCGCGCCCGCCCATCAGCAAACGGGCCAGGCCCATGTAGATCATGCCCAGCGCCAATGCGCTGAACGCGGCGGCAAACTCAAGGTGCTGGACCAGCGCGAACTGCAAGCCGAAGCCCACCAGCGGCGGGCCAAACAGCATCGTCCCGTCGACGTAATCACCTTTGCGCGCCGACCAGCGCAGCAGTGCCTCGCGACTGTCGTCCTCGGGCGCATCGCTCATTTCCAGCAACTTGCGCCGGGCGAACAACAGGCCGATGGCCAGGTACATCAGGAAAAACAGGATCAGGAACGGCTCGGTGCTCCACAGCAACTCTGGCGTGTAGGAACGCAGACCCCAAACGAAACCGATGCCGAACGTGCCGACAAAACCGATCAGGTTGAGCAAACGCCAGGCCTTGAACCAGGCAATGGCGAGGATGCCGGCGTTGAGCAAGGCAAAGTAGCTGAACAGCGCGACATGGTTGCCGGCGCCAGTGGACGTGAGAATCGGCGCAGCAAAACCGCCCAGCGCGGCGGCGCAAGCCAGCGCCAGGGAATCCTGGGTAATCGCCAGAATGGCCGAGAACACCGTCACCGCCACCAACAAGCCGAGCGCCGCCGTTGGATCAAGCAGCGGATGCAAACGCATGGCGGCGAACACCGTCAGGTACAGCACGGCAATGCCGGTGCCTTGCAGCATCAACGCGTAATTCGTGTTGCGATGACGCAGCCACCAGCCCAGACCGAGCAGCCCCAATGCGGCCGCCGCAACCCCGGCGTAACGCAGCTCAATCGGCACCACCATGCCTTCGGTCGCGTAACGCAGCAGAAAGGCCAGACCGAGGAACAACAGCACCACGCCGACCCGCAGCACGGTGTTGCCACCGAACAGCCAGGCGCGGGCACCGCTGATGGCGCGATCGATGAAGTTGGGGCCGCGCGGGATGGCAGGTTCGCGGACAACTGGCTCGGGTTTCCAGACATCGGCCGGCAGTGGCTGACTGGTTTCAGTCGCCGCAGCGGTGGTCGGTTCGAGTTCGGCAGGGAGGTCCCAGATTAGCTCAGGGGTTTCGGCAGGGATTTCGTCGAGGGTAAATTCAGGAGGTGCAACGGACTTGCTGGCGATCGGTTCGCTGGTTTCCGGCGCGTTGACGCCAGACACTTCGAGCAAGGCCAGACGTTGCTGCACGGCATTCAGCGCAACTTGCGTTTGCTGCAGAAGAAGGTGCTGCTCGGCCGCTTTTGTACCCAAACGGGCGATGTGAATGGCTTGGCCAATACCCAAGCCGAGCAACGCGCCCAATAGCGCATCACTGAATGACTCGTCGAGTATCCAGCCAAGCACCAGCCCAATCAGCATGAAAATCCATTGCATGGTCGATATCCCTAAGCGGCCCCGCGATGGGGCGAGTCCGGCAAGGCAGCATTGGCTGAGTTTAGTGTGAAACCACACAAACCTGTGGGAGCGAGCCTGCTCGCGAAAGCGGACTGACTTTCAACATCGATGCTGAATGTCAGTCCGCTTTCGCGAGCAGGCTCGCTCCCACAATGGATTGCCAATGCATGCAACCCGGCGTAACCGGTGCTTAGTATATCGGCCAGGCCCAACGCACGTCGGGCCTGGCGCGCAATTATTGCGAAAAGTTACTCCAGCGCCTTCCAGATATCCGTCGCGTACTCACGAATGGTCCGGTCGGATGAGAACCAACCCATCCGCGACGTGTTCAACACCGCCGAGCGCCACCATTCCTTGGAGTCGTGCCAATGGGCCTCGACACGCATCTGCGCGTCCCAGTAAGAGTCGAAGTCGGCACAGACCAGGAAGCGGTCGTAATCCACCAGCGAATCGATCAGCCCGGTGTAACGGGACGGATCATCCGGCGAGAACACCCCGCCACGAATCGCTTGCAGCACGTCATTCAGCCGATGGGACGCGGCGATGTCCGGCGTCGCGTTGAACTCATGGTTCTGTTTGCGCGCTTCCACCTGTTGCGCGCTGAGGCCAAAGATGAACATGTGCTCGGCGCCGATGCGTTCGCACATTTCGACGTTGGCGCCATCGAGGGTGCCGATGGTCAGGGCGCCGTTGAGGCCGAACTTCATGTTGCTGGTGCCGGAAGCCTCAAAGCCTGCTGTGGAAATCTGCTCCGACAAATCCGCTGCCGGAATAATGCTCTCCGCCAGGCTGACGTTGTAGTTGGGCAGGAACACCACTTTGAGCAAACCGCGCACGGTCGGGTCGTTGTTCACCACCCGGGCGATGTCGTTGGTCAATTTGATGATCAGCTTGGCCTGGTGATAACTGGCGGCGGCCTTGCCGGCGAAGATCTTCACGCGCGGCACCCAGTCGATTTCCGGCTCGGCCCGAATCGCCTGATACAACGCCACGGTGTGCATCAGGTTGAGCAACTGGCGTTTGTACTCGTGGATCCGTTTGACCTGCACGTCGAACATCGCCGCCGGGTTGACCGCCACGCCCAGCCGTTCGTGAATGATGTAGGCGAGGGCTTTTTTGCTGTGCAGACGCTGTTCGGCGAAGGCTTTGCGGAACGCCGGCTTTTCGGCGAACGGTTCCAGTTCGAGCAGACGTGATTCGGCGTTGTCCAGCAAATCAGGCCCGAGGGCATCGACCATCATCGACGTCAATTCGGGGTTGGCCTGGTAGAGCCAGCGGCGGAAGGTGATGCCGTTGGTCTTGTTGTTGATCCGATCCGGGTACAGCTTGTGCAGTTCGGAGAACACGGTTTTGCGCATCAATTGCGTGTGCAGCCCGGACACGCCGTTGACGCTGTGCGAACCCAGGAACGCGAGATTGCCCATGCGCACACGGCGGCCGTTGTCTTCTTCGATCAGCGATACCGCGCGCAACACGTCGAAGTCGTGAATGCCTTTGGCCCGTAGCGAATCGATGTGCTGGGCGTTGATCAGGTAAATGATCTGCATGTGCCGCGGCAACATCCGCTCCATCAAGCCGACTGGCCAGGTTTCCAGTGCTTCGGGCAACAGCGTGTGGTTGGTGTACGACAACGTGTCCACGGTGACCTGCCACGCCGCATCCCATGCCACGTCGTAGACATCGACCAGTTGGCGCATCAATTCGGCCACGGCAATCGAGGGGTGCGTGTCGTTGAGCTGGATCGCCGCGTGGTCGCCCAGGGTCAGGACCGAGGTGTGCATGTTGCGGTGACGGCGCAGCAAATCCTGCAAGGACGCGGCGACGAAGAAATATTCCTGACGCAGGCGCAGTTCCTGGCCGGCTTCGGTGCTGTCTGCCGGATAAAGGACCCGGGAAATACTTTCGGCCCGGGCTACTTCTGCCACGGCGCCCAAGTGGTCACCTGCGTTGAAGCGTTCCAGGTGCAAATCTTCCATGGCGCGGGCGCGCCACAGACGCAGCGTGTTGACGCTCGCCCCACGCCAGCCGACCACCGGCGTGTCGTAAGCAATCGCGCGGACGGTTTCCACCGGGGTCCAGACTTGCTTGGTCTTGCCGTTTTCATCGGTGACGGTTTCGACACTGCCGCCGAAGCCGATCGGGTAAACGACTTCTGGACGCTCGAATTCCCACGGGTTGCCGAAGTCCAGCCAGTGTTCGGTCTGTTCCTGCTGCCAGCCGTCGACGATGGCCTGGCGGAACAACCCGTGCTCATAACGAATGCCATAGCCGTGGCCGGCGATGCCGAGGGTCGACATGCTCTCCATGAAGCAGGCGGCCAGACGACCGAGGCCGCCGTTGCCCAGCGCCGCGTCGGGTTCCAGCAGGCGGATGCGCTCGAGGTCGACGCCGAGTTCGGTCAGCGCTTCGCGGGCGACGTCGAGCAAGCCAAGGTTGCTCAGGCTGTCGTAGAGCAGCCGGCCGATGAGAAATTCGAGGGAGAGGTAATAAACCCGTTTCTGCCCTTTGCGGTAGATCTGCCGGGTGTGGTCCATCCAGTGCTCGACCATGTGATCCCGCGCCGCGAGGGCAATGGCTTCGAACCAGTCGTGGTCGAAGGCGTGATCCGGGTCTTTACCCACCGCGTAGGTGAGTTTGGTCAAGACGGCGTCGCGAAATGCGGCCACCTCTGCTTCGCGAACAAGTGGTTCTTGAGTCATCGATAGGACCTCGAGCGAGCGTGGAATGGTTGAGCCTAGACGGTCTGACAGACGCTGGGGGCTCTGGTTCGGCAGTTTTTCCTGATAGTGCGAGATAGCTCGGCATTACATTGTCGTGTGCCTGAATCAATGCAGGGGCCGTGCCGGATTAACGGTGCTTTTTGGCTGGTACAGAAAAAATCTGGCGAAAGGTTGTTCAAAAATCCACCAGTCCCGGTATGATCGCGCGCCCTGATGCACGTAGCTGGTAACAACCGATGATGAAGCCCAACCTGATCGCCGCCGCTGAGATCGATCGCCTCGATACCTGGGCCAAGTACTCTGCGCCGATGTGCGGTTCCTGCGTGTCCAGTTGCTGCACGCTGCCGGTCGAGGTCAAGATCAAGGATCTGATCCGTATCGGCATCGTCGACGAGTTCGAACGCGGCGAGCCGGCGAAGAACATCGCCAAGCGTCTGCAGAAGGAAGGGATCGTCGAGCGTTACAGCCAGAAGACCGAGATCTTCACCCTCCAGCGCATGAGCAACAACGACTGCCTGTACCTGGATCGTAAGAGCCGTCTGTGCACTATTTATGAAAAGCGCCCGGATACCTGCCGCAATCACCCGAAAATCGGTCCGCGGCCTGGGTATTGCGCGTACAAACCGAAAGAAGTGGTGCGCGAGACCAGCGAGAGCCGTCGGCCGCTCGATAAGTTCTAACCAGAAATCTTCGTTGTCTGACAGGTCCTCATCGCGAGCAGGCTCGCTCCCACATTGAAATGCGCTCCCCAGTGGGAGCGAGCCTGCTCGCGAAGGGGCCAGCGCAAACACTACACATACCCCAGACAAACAAAAACGCCCCCGACCTTGCGGTCGGGGGCGTTTTTTTGTCAGCTAACTAAATGACTTAGTTACCGGACTTCTTCGCAGCGCGGGTACGCTCGCTTTCGCCCAGGATCTTCTTACGAAGACGGATGGACTTAGGAGTGACTTCGCACAATTCGTCTTCTTGAACGAATTCCAGAGCCTGCTCCAGAGTGAAGCGGATAGGCGGAACCAGAGCGATGGTTTCGTCTTTACCCGAAGCACGCATGTTGTCGAGCTTCTTGCCTTTGGTTGGGTTGACGCCCAGGTCGTTGTCGCGGCTGTTGATGCCGACGATTTGACCTTCGTACACGTCTTCACCGTGACCCAGGAACAATTTGCCGCGAGCTTGCAGGGTTTCCAGCGAGTAAGTCAGAGCCTTACCGGTAGCAACCGACACCAGCACGCCGTTCTGACGGCCGGACATGTCGCCGGACTTCATCACGTCGTAACGGTCGAAGATCGAGGTCAGGATGCCTGCACCGGAGGTCAGGGTCAGGAACTCGTTACGGAAACCGATCAGGCCACGAGCCGGGATGTTGTACTCAAGGCGCACACGGCCCTTGCCATCCGGAACCATGTTGGTCAGGTCGCCTTTACGGATACCGATCTGTTCCATGATCGAACCTTGCGATTCTTCTGGCAGGTCGATGGTCACGTTTTCATACGGTTCGTGCTTCACGCCGTCAACCATGCGGATGATCACTTCCGGACGACCAACACCCATTTCGAAGCCTTCGCGACGCATGGTTTCGATCAGTACCGAGAGGTGCAGCTCACCACGGCCGGAGACTTTGAACTTGTCGGCGGTGTCGCCTTCTTCAACGCGCAGGGCAACGTTGTAGAGCAGTTCTTTGTCCAGACGTTCCTTGATGTTACGGGAAGTCACGAACTTGCCTTCTTTACCGCAGAAAGGCGAGTCGTTTACCTGGAAGGTCATGGAAACGGTTGGTTCGTCAACGGTCAGCGGCTTCATCGCTTCGACGTTCAGTGGGTCGCACAGAGTGTCGGAGATGAACAGCTGGTCGAAGCCGCTGATGCAGACGATGTCGCCGGCAGCTGCTTCTTCAACGTCGATACGGTGCAGACCGTGGTGACCCATCAGCTTCAGGATACGACCGTTGCGCTTCTTGCCGTCGGCGTCGATAGCGACAACCGGAGTGTTCGGCTTGATGCGGCCACGAGCGATACGGCCAACGCCGATAACACCCAGGAAGCTGTTGTAGTCCAGAGCGGAGATTTGCATCTGGAACGGACCATCGCGGTCAACTTTCGGCGCAGGTACGTTGTCGACGATCGACTGGTACAGCGGGGTCATGTCTTCAGCCATGTCGGTGTGTTCCAGACCGGCAATGCCGTTCAGGGCCGAGGCGTAGACGACTTTGAAGTCCAGCTGTTCTTCGGTAGCACCAAGGTTGTCGAACAGGTCGAAGATCTGGTCCAGAACCCAGTCCGGACGCGCGCCTGGACGGTCAACCTTGTTGATGACCACGATTGGACGCAGGCCGGCTTCGAAAGCCTTCTTGGTCACGAAACGGGTTTGCGGCATAGGGCCGTCTTGAGCGTCAACCAGCAGCAGAACGGAGTCAACCATCGACATTACGCGTTCAACTTCGCCGCCGAAGTCGGCGTGGCCCGGGGTATCCACGATGTTGATGTGGTAGCCGTTCCAGTTGATGGCGGTGTTTTTCGCCAGAATGGTAATACCGCGCTCTTTCTCCTGGTCGTTGGAGTCCATCACGCGCTCGTCGTTGAGCTCGTTGCGCTCCAGGGTGCCGGATTGACGCAAGAGTTTGTCTACCAGGGTGGTTTTACCATGGTCAACGTGAGCAATGATGGCGATGTTGCGTAGATTTTCGATCACTTGTGTATCTCGATCAGAGGATTCGGTGTGCTGACAAGTCTTGGCAGCGATTAACAGTAGAGTCAGGCCTTGCCGTTACAGCTTGACGGCAGAGTCGGGGGGCCGGTGACGCAGGCCACAGGCATACAGCCCCGGGCTCTTAGCTCGGTCGATAAACGCGCACATTGGCATGCCCCTCACTGAGCAAATGGTGGGCATGCAGGCGACTCATCACGCCTTTGTCGCAATACAGCAGGTACTGGCGAGTAGGGTCCAGTTCCTTGAAACGAGCGTTCAATGCATAGAAAGGCATCGCTTGTACCTCGATACCAGCCGGGGCCAGCGGATCATCTTCAGCGGCATCCGGGTGACGGATGTCGATGATGATTTGCCCCGCCAGCGCTTCGCTGACTTCTTCAATCTGCAAGTCCTGGCCCAATTCGTCGATTACGCGATCGATCGGCACCAGTTTGGCGTTCTCGAGCGCACGCTCAAGGACCGCCATGTCGAATTCTTTCTCTTCATGCTCCACGCGCGGACGCTTGGCGTGGGTCTTTGGGTTCACCGAGATGACCCCGCAGTATTCCGGCATGTGCTTGGCGAAATCGGCAGTCCCGATTTCGTTAGCCAGGTCGATGATGTCCTGCTTGTGACTGGCGATCAGCGGACGCAAGACCAGCTTGTCGGTCACGCAGTCGATCACGGACAGGTTCGGCAACGTCTGGCTCGACACCTGGGAAATCGCTTCACCGGTGACCAGCGCTTCAATCTCCAGCCGATCAGCAATACGGGAAGCAGCGCGCAACATCATACGCTTCAAAACTACACCCATATGACTGTTATCGACTTTCCCGAGAATTTCTCCCAGAACTTCCTCGAACGGCACACTGACAAATAACACGCGTTGGGAGCTTCCGTACTTCTTCCAGATGAAGTGCGCGACTTCCATGACGCCCAGTTCATGGGCCCTTCCGCCCAGATTGAAGAAGCAGAAATGGCTCATCAGGCCACGGCGCATGATCTGGTACGCCGCCACGGTGGAGTCGAAGCCGCCGGACATCAGCACAAGCGTCTGTTCCAGTGCACCCAGCGGATAACCGCCGATGCTGTTGTGCTGGTTGTGGATCACAAACAACCGTTTGTCGCGAATTTCGATGCGAACTTCGATTTCCGGCGCTTTCAGCGAGATTCCGGCGGCGCCGCACTGACGACGCAGTTGGCTGCCGACGTATTTTTCGACGTCCATCGAGCTGAATTCGTGCTTGCCGGCGCGCTTGCAGCGCACCGAAAAGATCTTTCCGGCCAGGGACTCACCGAAGTGCTGCTTGCACTTGGCGACGATGTCGTCGAAGTCGCCCAACGGGTATTCATCGACCTGCAGGAAATGCGCGATGCCCGGCATGCAGCTCAGGCGCTCGGTCATCTCCTTCAGGGCTTTGGGCTCGCTGACGCGGGTTTCCAGCTCGAGATTGTCCCACACACCGTTCACCACCACGGCCGGGTCCAGGTCGCGGAGCACGGTGCGGATATTTTTAGCCAATTGGCGGATGAAACGCATCCGTACCGGGCGGCTCTTGATGGTGATCTCGGGGAAGACTTTTACGATTAGTTTCATGAAAACAGCGCGCGCTGGGCCAGCCGAAAAAGGGGGGCGCGGATTATAGCGGAAATTGCTCAAGGTTTAACCAGTTAATGTGCAGAAGGTTTTGCGCGCACCAAAACGGGTCATTTATGGATTTTAACGCTACATTGTAGGGCGAGATTTCTCCTCCGAACTCGCCTTGTGCCTTTATAAGCGTGAAATTGGGGCAAAAAACCCATGGTGGGGCACTGGCATGCAATTTGCTCCCTTGTGAGGCAGGTTGCCTTGGCAGAGTATTCGCGCCGGCATCACCCACATTCCAAGGGCATCCACTACCAAGCCCGAAGCCACCCGGAGGACACTATGTCGAAGTCGGTTCAACTCATCAAAGATCATGACGTCAAATGGATTGATCTGCGCTTCACGGACACCAAAGGCACTCAGCACCACGTGACCATGCCGGCTCGCGACGCGCTGGATGACGCTTTCTTCGAAGAAGGCAAAATGTTCGACGGCTCCTCCATCGCTGGCTGGAAAGGCATCGAAGCCTCCGACATGATCCTGCTGCCGGACGACAGCACTGCCGTCCTCGACCCGTTCACCGAAGACCCAACGCTGATTCTGGTCTGCAACGTGATCGACCCTTCGACCATGCAAGGCTATGACCGTGACCCACGCGCCATCGCCCACCGCGCCGAGGAATACCTGAAGTCGACCGGTATCGGCGATACAGTATTCGTTGGCCCGGAGCCAGAGTTCTTTATCTTTGATCAAGTGAAGTTCAAGTCGGACATCTCCGGCTCGATGTTCAAAATCTTCTCGGAACAAGGCTCGTGGATGTCCGACCAGGACATCGAAGGCGGCAACCATGGCCACCGTCCAGGTATCAAAGGCGGTTACTTCCCGGTTCCACCGTTTGACCACGACCACGAAATCCGTACCTCCATGTGCAATGCCATGGAAGAAATGGGCCTGACCATCGAAGTTCACCACCACGAAGTGGCGACTGCCGGCCAGAACGAAATCGGTGTGAAGTTCAACACCCTGGTTGCCAAGGCTGACGAAGTTCAGACCCTGAAGTACTGCGTACACAACGTTGCAGTTGCTTACGGCCGCACCGCGACCTTCATGCCTAAGCCTCTGTACGGCGACAACGGTTCGGGTATGCACGTTCACCTGTCCATCGCCAAAGATGGCAAGAACACCTTCGCTGGCGAAGGCTATGCCGGCCTGTCCGACACCGCCCTGTACTTCATCGGCGGCATCATCAAGCACGGTAAGGCCCTGAACGGCTTCACCAACCCGTCGACCAACTCCTACAAGCGTCTGGTCCCAGGTTTCGAAGCACCGGTAATGCTGGCCTACTCGGCTCGCAACCGTTCCGCTTCGATCCGTATTCCTTACGTGTCCAGCCCTCGCGCTCGCCGTATCGAAGCCCGCTTCCCGGATCCAGCAGCTAACCCGTACCTGGGCTTCGCTGCACTGTTGATGGCTGGCCTGGACGGCATCCAGAACAAGATCCACCCAGGCGATGCTGCTGACAAAAACCTGTACGACCTGCCGCCTGAAGAGGCGAAAGAGATCCCACAAGTTTGCGGCAGCCTGAAAGAAGCCCTGGAAGAGCTGGACAAAGGTCGCGCGTTCCTGACCAAAGGCGGCGTGTTCTCCGATGACTTCATCGACGCTTACATCGCTCTGAAAAGCGAAGAAGAAATCAAGGTCCGCACCTTCGTACACCCACTGGAATATGAGCTGTACTACAGCTGCTGATCCGGTAGCGCCTGCACACGCGGCGTAACAAATTGGCCTCCTTTGGGAGGCCTTTTTATTTGTAAAAAAAACAAGCACTTGGATTGAGAACAGAGCGCTCGCCGGGGTTAAACCCAGAAGCGCACCCGCCAATGGGTTCGCCAATCGCACGCAACCCTCTACCATCCGCCGCATTCTCTCCCTGCGGTTTTTGCGATGAACCTTCCCCGCACCAATTTTTTCTCGTTAACGCTGTTGCTCTGCGTCCTGACCGGCACTCAAGCCGCTGAAAGCCTCTTGCCTGCCGACGCTCACGAAGAAGCATGGCGCGTAGTGAAACCAGATCCGGACGCCCCGCTAGTCAGTGCGCGCCTGAACGGTCAAGCGAGCCACGGAAACAAAACCAGCGCAGCCATGCTGCAAGTCAGCTGTTATCGCTCTCCCGTGCGCCGCCCTGTTATCACACTGCTGACCTCGACGGATGAGCTGGGCTTCAACCCCGATGCCTTTGAAGGCCCTGACGCCCGATCCACCGGCCCCTTGAGCCTCAAAACGGGAATACTTGCGCCCCGCGACTATTCGATAAACGGCTTTTACACGAGTGCGCTTCCGCCATCAGACAAATTGCTCTTCAACTTTTACATGCCAACCAATCGGCAAGGGTTGAATGACTGGACCCACAAAGGCGCGCGGGGCCAATCGCTGACGCTGACACTACCGTCAACGATAAAAGGTGATCCACCGCTGACCGCCAGGTTTGTCCTGCCGCAAGACGACAGCAAATTGCGCAAGATAATCGGGCCTTGCATGAAAGATTCTGAATGAGCCTTCCAGGGCGACCGGGTGCAGTGGATGAGGTGATTTTTTTGAACGCCGCGTAGATTGCCTGATGGTTACGCGGCCAGTTTCAGACGTTTTTTTTGACGCATTTTCCAACAATAAAATCCGCCTTCCCCTCGGCCGCACGCAGTATCTTGCGGCATCAATCGCTGTGAATGATTCGCAGCCTGTCCACGGAATGGACTCAAAGGAAGGATCGATGAAAACCTACTCACTCAGGACAATACTGGTCGTGCTCGGCGCCCTTACCCTGCAGGGCTGCAGCACCACGGCCGAGCCCACGAAAATCGAACGAGAAATCCTGCTCAAGAGCAGTCAGTCGTGGGACAACTCACCTTACATGCGCTATCTGGATGCCACACCCGAGCTGACCGTGCTCAAACTCAAGATACCGGCCAACACCCAACTGCCCTGGCACATCCACCCTATTCCCAATGCGGGCTATGTCCTCTCCGGCGAGCTGATTATCGAGAGCAGGGACAACGGCCAGACCACACGCGTCAAACAAGGTGAAGCCGTGGCGGAAATGGTCGATATTGCCCATCGCGGGGTCACCGGCGATGAACCGGTAGAACTTATTGTGTTCTATGCTGGCAGCGAAGGTATTCCACTGTCGGAGTAAATCCTTGCTGCTCACAGGGAGTCTGAATGCGGCCACTTTTAATGCTTTTGCTGCTGTTCTTCGTCTATCCCGTGACGGCCCAAATCTACAAATACACCGACGCCGACGGCAACACCGCCTACAGCAATCAACCGCCCGATGGCGTCACGGCCCAGCCGGTTGAATTGCCGCCGCTCAACAGCGTGGAACCCCAAGCCCCTCTCGCCGCCCCCAGCGGCACCACCCGCA
The DNA here is from genome assembly GCF_059415465.1 of Pseudomonas sp. GW821-FHT10C09. Classification (NCBI taxonomy): domain Bacteria; kingdom Pseudomonadati; phylum Pseudomonadota; class Gammaproteobacteria; order Pseudomonadales; family Pseudomonadaceae; genus Pseudomonas; species Pseudomonas sp. GW821-FHT10C09. The sequence continues at coordinate 50,455 of NZ_JBWKNG010000027.1, read as the reverse complement.
ATGAGCCGCCCGGCAACGCCTACGAGGCGCTGCAACTGACTGGCTTGCCCACCGAGGAAGCCCTGCGCGCCAATAACGGTACCTTCACCGTCAGCGTCCTGATCAAGCCGCGCCTGCAAGCACCGCATCTGTTGCGATTGCTGCTGGATGGCCAGCCGTATGGGCAATCGAGCAATGTGCCGATCTTGCAACTGGTGAACATCGACCGGGGTGAACACAGCCTGGCGGTGCAGGTGATCAATGGCGAGGAGGTCCTGCAGCAAAGTCCGAGCGTCACGTTCACCGTGCAACGGGTGCACAAGCCATGAAGCTGTGGCTGCTGATCGCCTGTTTGATCGCCTTCCCGGTGTCGGCTGAAGTCTTCACTTACGTCGACGCCCAAGGCAATCGCGCCTTCACCGACCAGCCACAACACGGCAACGCCAAACGCGTGCCGCTGGCGACCAGCAACCGCATGGCTGCCCAACCCTCCACTGGGAAACCGCTGATCGCCGCGAACCCGCCCGACGAGCAAGCACTGTTTCACTACGACTTGCTGCGCATTCTGGTGCCGGAGCCAGACGCGACGATCCGCAGCAATGCCGGCGAAATTATCGTCAGCGTCACCAATGAACCCGGTCTGCAACCGGGTCATCGCTACCGCCTGCTGCTCGACGGTCAACCCACCGCCGAACCCGGCCCGAGCCCGGTTTTCCCCCTGACCAATATCGATCGCGGCAGCCACAACCTGTCAGTGGAAATCCTCGACGAACAAGGCCGCACCATCGAACGCACGGCCAATCAGCCCTTCCACATGCTGCGCACCTCACTCGCGCAACAACGCCGGGTCAAACCCTGCACCCTCGCCGACTACGGCCAACGGCCGGAATGCCCCCTCGAAGACAAACCGGAAGAAGAAAAAAATCCCTTCCTGCGTTTGTTCTAACGTCGTTCAGCTTTGCGCACTATATTGGTGCGATAGGGTGCACCGTACCCACATCGCAACCCATTTTGGTTCGAAAGTACCCGCGAAAGCTGGCAGAACGCCACGCAAACGAGCGTCAAACGCCCGTTTCAGGCCTTAATTGCTTCTTTTCGGAGCCTTGGTTTGGTTTTTGCATTTTCCCCGCATCAGCGCTTGTTTCTCGCGCACGCTCCGCTCCAAAAGAGGTCCTGATGACCATTAGCGACGCACTACACCGCTTGCTACTCGACAACCTGACCACCGCCACCATCCTGCTCGACGCCGAACTGCGCCTCGAGTACATGAACCCGGCGGCGGAGATGCTGCTGGCCATCAGCGGCCAGCGCAGTCATGGGCAGTTCATCAGCGAGTTGTTCACCGAATCCACCGAAGCGCTGAATTCCCTGCGCCAGGCGGTCGAGCAGGCGCACCCGTTCACCAAACGCGAAGCGATGCTCACCGCCCTCACCGGCCAGACCCTGACCGTCGATTACGCGGTCACGCCGATCCTGGCCAACGGCGCCACCATGCTGTTGCTGGAAGTTCATCCCCGTGACCGCCTGCTGCGGATCACCAAGGAAGAGGCGCAGTTGTCGAAGCAGGAAACCAGCAAGATGCTGGTGCGTGGTCTCGCCCATGAAATCAAGAATCCGCTGGGCGGGATTCGCGGCGCCGCGCAATTACTCGCCCGCGAACTGCCCGAAGAAAGCCTGCGCGATTACACCAACGTGATCATTGAAGAAGCCGACCGCCTGCGAAACCTCGTCGACCGCATGCTCGGCTCGAATAAATTGCCTTCCCTGGCCATGTGCAACGTCCACGAAGTGCTGGAGCGCGTCTGCCATCTCGTGGAAGCCGAAAGCCAAGGCTGCATCACCTTGGTGCGCGACTACGACCCAAGCATTCCGGATGTGTTGATCGACCGCGAACAAATGATTCAGGCGGTGCTGAACATCGTGCGCAACGCGATGCAGGCCATCAGCAGCCAGAACGAGCTGCGCCTTGGCCGCATCAGCCTGCGCACCCGCGCCATGCGCCAGTTCACCATCGGCCACGTGCGCCATCGCCTGGTGACCAAGATCGAAATTATCGACAACGGTCCGGGCATTCCTGCGGAACTGCAGGAAACCATCTTCTTTCCCATGGTCAGCGGTCGTCCGGACGGTACCGGGCTGGGCCTGGCCATTACCCAGAACATCATCAGCCAGCACCAGGGCTTGATCGAATGTGACAGCCACCCAGGCCACACCACTTTCTCGATCTTTCTGCCACTGGAACAAGGAGCCACATCGACATGAGCCGTAGTGAAACCGTGTGGATCGTCGATGACGACCGTTCTATCCGTTGGGTCCTGGAAAAAGCCTTGCAGCAGGAAGGCATGACCACGCAAAGCTTCGACAGCGCCGATGGCGTGATGAGCCGCCTGGCGCGCCAGCAACCGGACGTGATCATCTCTGACATCCGCATGCCGGGTGCCAGCGGCCTGGACCTCCTGGCACGGATTCGCGAGCAGCACCCACGGTTGCCGGTCATCATCATGACCGCTCACTCCGATCTGGACAGCGCTGTCGCGTCCTATCAGGGTGGCGCGTTCGAATACCTGCCCAAGCCGTTCGATGTCGATGAAGCCGTTTCCCTGGTCAAGCGCGCCAATCAGCACGCTCAGGAACAGCAAGGCCTGGAAGTCCCGGTCGCCCTGACCCGTACCCCGGAAATCATCGGCGAAGCACCGGCGATGCAGGAAGTGTTTCGCGCTATCGGGCGCTTGAGCCACTCCAACATCACCGTGCTGATCAACGGCGAATCCGGGACCGGTAAAGAGCTGGTGGCTCACGCCCTGCACCGCCACAGCCCACGGGCGGCCTCGCCGTTCATCGCGCTGAATATGGCGGCGATTCCAAAGGACTTGATGGAGTCCGAGCTGTTCGGCCACGAAAAAGGCGCGTTCACCGGCGCAGCCAACCTGCGTCGCGGTCGCTTTGAACAGGCGGACGGCGGCACGCTGTTCCTTGATGAAATCGGCGACATGCCGGCCGACACCCAGACCCGTTTACTGCGGGTACTGGCCGACGGCGAGTTCTACCGCGTTGGCGGTCATGTGCCGGTGAAGGTCGATGTGCGAATCATCGCCGCGACTCACCAGAATCTGGAAACCCTGGTGCACGCCGGGAAATTCCGTGAGGACTTGTTCCACCGCCTCAACGTGATCCGCATCCACATTCCGCGCCTGTCGGACCGTCGCGAAGACATCCCGACTCTCGCCAAGCACTTCCTCAGCCGCGCCGCGCAAGAACTGGCGGTCGAACCGAAGCTGCTGAAAAGTGAAACCGAGGAATACCTGAAGAACCTGCCGTGGGGCGGCAACGTCCGTCAGCTGGAGAACACGTGCCGCTGGATCACGGTGATGGCATCGGGTCGCGAAGTGCACATCAGCGACCTGCCGCCTGAACTGCTGAGCCTGCCGCAGGATTCGGCGCCGGTGACCAACTGGGAACAAGCGCTGCGCCAGTGGGCCGATCAGGCATTGGCGCGTGGTCAGTCGAGCCTGCTGGACACCGCCGTGCCGGCTTTCGAGCGGATCATGATCGAGACCGCCCTCAAACACACCGCCGGCCGCCGCCGCGATGCTGCGGTCTTGTTGGGTTGGGGGCGTAATACCCTGACGCGCAAGATCAAGGAATTGGGGATGAAGGTGGATGGTGGGGATGATGATGAGGGGGATGAGGGTTAAGCAACCTTCAGCTCTTCGCTGACAGTTACATCCATTCGCGAGCAGGCTCGCTCCCACAGTGGATTTTCAGTGTTTTCACCTTCGAGTGAACACCACCGAACCCTGTGGGAGCGAGCCTGCTCGCGAAGGGGTCATTTAATCCAACATTGAAGCTGACTGGACCACCGCTTTCGCGAGCAGGCTCGCTCCCACAGTTCGGGGTTCCGTGCACCGACTGAATGCACCGTGAACCGCAATCGCGCACAAACACTGATCCATCACCCCATCGCCTTTCGCAATCGAACCCCTATCGAAAAAACACGAAAGCCCCGGAATACGGGGCTTTCGACGTTTCTGCGCGGCTTTCTGTTTCAACTTGTTAAAAACTGGCACGCCACCTGCAATAGTCCATTCAGTGATTCAGCTCACTACCCGGTTTCGGGGACCTTGGTACAGGCAGGCCGGGGATTCCCCTCTTTACATCGGGCTCACACCGCACACGCGACGAGCCCACCCGTTTTGGGGCCCTTGATACAGGCAGGTCAGGGGTTCCTTCTTTACACCGGGCTCACGACGCAATGCGTGAGCCCCGCCGTTTTGGGAACCTTGGTACAGGCAGGCCGGGGATTCCCTCTTTTATTGCTCCCGGAGATGGATCTCCAGCCGCCAGCGGTCATCGACCTCGCTACCGGCCCATTCGCCTTGCAACGGCCGGGCCGCCACCACCGACAACAACAATCCCCCATCACTCAAACGAACTCGCCAATTGACGTTTTTATCGTCAAGCCTGAGCTGACCTTTCTGCGCTTTGCCTTCAGCCTCGAACAGCAGCGCGAGGCTACCGTCGACAAACTCGCCGTGGCTCTTGGGTTCGTTGTTGAACCACACGATCAGGCCGTCGCTGGTGACCTCCACTTGCTGCAAGACAGTCGGGTCTGGCGCGGTCAGGCGACCGATCATCAGCCCCACCATCATCCCGACAATCGCCAACGAACCGAGCACGCGCGGGAATAGTTTCGAACGAGGGTCCTTTGGCGGCGTAGAATGCCCGTCATCTTTACCTTCGGAGCCGTGCATGTTTCACGTCATCCTTTTTCAACCAGAAATTCCGCCGAATACCGGCAACGTTATCAGGCTGTGCGCCAACAGTGGCTGCCACCTGCATTTGATCGAGCCGCTAGGCTTCGAGATGGACGACAAGCGCCTGCGCCGGGCCGGCCTCGACTACCACGAGTACGCCACCCTGCAACGCCACGCCGACCTCGCCAGCTGCCTGGAGAGCCTTGGCCATCCGCGGTTGTTCGCCTTCACCACCAAGGGTTCGCGACCGTTCCACGATGCCAGCTTCGCCGAGGGCGATGCCTTCCTGTTCGGTCCGGAAAGCCGTGGCTTGCCGCCTGAAGTGCTCGACGCCCTGCCCGGCGAACAACGCCTGCGTTTGCCGATGCGTGAAGGTTGCCGCAGCCTGAACCTGTCCAACACCGTGGCCGTCGCCGTGTATGAAGGCTGGCGCCAGCTCGGTTTCAAATAACAGCGCATAACAAATGTGGGAGCGGGCTTGCTCGCGAAAGCGGCGTGTCAGGCGACGTTACTGTCATCTGACACTCCCTATTCGCGAGCAGGCTCGCTCCCACATCAATATTGCTTTGGTGCTTCGAACGCTTACTGAACGGTCGGAGTCTCGCCAGCCGCCTGCATGCGTTGCAGTTCTTGTGCGTACAGCGCGTCGAAGTTCACCGGTGCCAGCATCAGGGCCGGGAACGAGCCACGGGTGACCAGGCTGTCCAGGGTTTCGCGAGCGTACGGGAACAGGATGTTCGGGCAGAACGCGCCAAGGGTGTGGCTCATCGAAGCGTCGTCCAGGTTCTTGATCAGGAAGATCCCGGCCTGTTGCACTTCAGCGATGAATGCGACTTCGCCGTTTTCACCGTTCTTCACGGTCACGGACAAGGTCAGCACAACTTCGTAGAAGTCGCTTTCCAGGGGCTTTTGACGGGTGTTCAGATCCAGACCGACGCTCGGCTCCCACTGCTGGCGGAAAATCGCCGGGCTTTTCGGGGCTTCAAAGGACAAGTCACGTACGTAGATGCGCTGCAAGGAGAATTGCGGTGCGGTTTCTTCTTCGCTAGCTGCAGTGTTCTGTTGGTCAGTCATCTCAGATCCTTTCTGATCTTGGGGTCTTATAGGGAAGGTATTCAGGCCTTGAGCATGGCGTCGAGCTTACCGGCGCGCTCAAGGGCAAACAAATCATCACAACCACCAACATGGGTGCTGCCGATCCAGATCTGCGGCACGGACGTACGTCCGGCTTTCTGAGCCATGGCGGCGCGCACCTGCGGCTTGCCATCGACCTTGATCTCTTCGAAGGCCACGCCTTTGTTCTCGAGCAGGTACTTGGCTCGCGAGCAGTAAGGGCAGTAATCGCTGGAATAGACGACGACGTTGCTCATATCACTTCACCAGCGGCAGGTTGTCGCCCTTCCAGCTGGAAATACCACCGGAGAGCTTGGCGGCGGTGAAGCCGGACTTCATCAGTTCGCGGGCATGAGTACCGGCGGTCTGGCCCAGGGCGTCGACCAGAATGATGGTCTTGGCCTTGTGCTTTTCCAGTTCGCCGATGCGCGCGGTCAGTTTGTCGTGAGGAATGTTCAACGCGCCAACGATATGACCGGCGGCGAAGTCCTTGTTCGAACGGATGTCGATCACGACGCCTGCATCCTTGTTGACCAGCCCGGTCAGTTCACCGGTACTCAGGCTACGGCCGCCGCCCTGCATTTGATAGGCAATCAGCGCCGCCAGCAGTACGACGAAGATACCGACAAGAATGTAGTGGTTAGTGGCAAATTCAATCAGGTGAGCAACCATCGAAGGAGGTTCCAGGGCGTTAAAATGTCGGCCAGTATACACAGCCACTATGGTGGGCCAAACCCCGTCCGGCGGTGACGTGGCCGGAACTTCGCTTTAAACTGCGACTCCCTTTTTTCATTGCCCTCTTTTAACTCAGCCACGAGTGGAATCCATGACTACCACGCCTAAACCTTTGGTCCTGATTATTCTCGATGGCTTCGGTCACAGTGAGAGCCCTGAATCCAATGCCATCTTTGCCGCGAAGAAGCCCGTGCTGGACCGTTTGTGGGCCACAGTGCCGAACGGCCTGATCTCCGGCAGCGGCATGGACGTTGGCCTGCCGGACGGTCAGATGGGCAACTCTGAAGTCGGCCACATGAACCTCGGCGCCGGCCGCGTGGTGTATCAGGACTTCACCCGCGTGACCAAATCGATCCGCGACGGTGAGTTCTTCGAGAATCCGACAATCTGCGCCGCGGTGGATAAAGCCGTTGCCGCCGGCAAAGCCGTGCATTTCATGGGCCTGCTGTCCGATGGCGGCGTTCACAGCCACCAGGACCACCTGATCGCCATGGCGGAACTGGCCTACAAGCGCGGCGCTGAAAAAATCTACCTGCACGCCTTCCTCGATGGCCGCGACACCCCGCCGAAAAGCGCCCAGTCGTCCATCGAACTGCTCGACGCGACCTTCCAGGCGCTGGGCAAAGGCCGGATTGCCAGCATCATCGGCCGTTACTTCGCCATGGACCGCGACAACCGTTGGGACCGCGTGTCCCAGGCCTATAACCTGATTGTCGACGGCAACGGCGAGTTCAACGCTGCCACCGCCCAGGAAGGTCTGGAAGCCGCTTACGCCCGTGGCGAGAGCGACGAATTCGTCAAAGCCACCTCCATCGGCGAGCCGGTCAAGGTCGAAGACGGCGATGCCGTGGTGTTCATGAACTTCCGCGCCGACCGCGCCCGTGAGCTGACTCGCGTGTTCGTCGAAGACGGTTTCAAGGAATTTGAACGCAGCCGTCAGCCGAAACTGGCCGGTTTCGTCATGCTGACCCAATACGCCGCGAGCATTCCTGCGCCATCGGCCTTCGCCGCCGGCAGCCTGGAAAACGTACTGGGCGACTACTTGGCGAAAAACGGCAAGACGCAACTGCGCATCGCCGAAACCGAGAAATACGCGCACGTGACCTTCTTCTTCTCCGGCGGTCGTGAAGAACCGTTCCCGGGCGAAGAACGCATCCTGATCCCTTCGCCAAAAGTCGCCACCTATGACTTGCAGCCTGAGATGAGCGCCCCGGAAGTCACCGATCGCATCGTCGATGCCATCGACAACCAGCGTTACGACGTGATCGTGGTCAACTACGCCAACGGCGACATGGTGGGTCACAGCGGCGTGTTTGATGCCGCGGTGAAAGCCGTTGAATGCCTGGACCTGTGCGTCGGCCGCATCGTCGAAGCCCTGGAAAAGGTCGGTGGCGAAGCGTTGATCACTGCCGACCACGGCAACGTCGAGCAGATGGCTGATGAATCCACCGGCCAGGCGCACACCGCGCATACCACCGAGCCAGTGCCGTTCATCTATGTCGGCAAGCGTGACCTCAAGGTCCGTGAAGGCGGCGTGCTGGCGGATGTGGCACCGACCATGCTGATGCTGATGGGCCTGGAAAAACCGGCGGAAATGACCGGGACATCGATTCTGGTGTAACCCGGCCTATCAGGCGCAGCTATACCCTGTGGGAGCGAGCCTGCTCGCGAATGCGCAATGTCAGTCAACATCAACGTTGCCTGATGCACCGTATTCGCGAGCAGGCTCGCTCCCACAGTGGTTTTTGGGTGTTTTCAGGGGCAACGTTGCTCCAGTTATCACACAGCCCCAATTGGGCATTTTTTTTGCCACGCTTGGCGGGCATACTAGGCCGTCCCTTTCCCTGGTGTCGCCCGCCTCTATGCTCCGCGTCCTGATAGCCCTTGCACTGACTTGCCTGCTCCAACCGGCTTTTGCTGACGAGCGCGAGCAAACCCAACAACAGTTGGACGCCACGCGTCAGGACATTGCCGAGCTGAAAAAACTGCTGGGCAAGCTCCAGGAAGAAAAATCCGGTGTGCAGAAAGAGCTCAAAGGCACCGAGACGGAAATGGGCAAGCTCGAGAAGCAGGTCGATGCCCTGCAAAAAGAGCTGAAGAAAAGCGAATCCGAGCTGCAGCGACTCGATGCAGAGAAAAAAAAACTCCAGAGCGCGCGCACTGAACAGCAACGACTGATCGCCATTCAGGCCCGAGCGGCCTATCAGAACGGCCGTCAGGAGTACCTGAAGCTGCTGCTGAACCAGCAGAACCCGGAAAAATTCGCCCGCACCCTCACCTACTACGACTACCTGAGCCAGGCCCGCCTGGAGCAGCTGAAGAATTTCAACGAAACCCTGCGCCAATTGACCAATGTCGAAAAAGACATCGACGCCCAACAGGCGCAGTTACTGGTGCAGAAGAGCAGCCTCGACACTCAGCGTGATGAACTCGACAAAGTCCGCAAGGAACGCCAGCAAGTCCTGGCCAAGCTCAGCGACGACGTAAAGGCCCGCGACCAGAAACTGGCATCCCGCGAGCAAGATCAGGCAGACCTGTCTAAAGTCCTTAAAACCATTGAAGAAACCTTGGCTCGCCAGGCCCGTGAGGCAGAAGAAGCGCGGCAAAAAGCGCTGATCGCCCAGCAGGAAGCCGAAAAAAAGCGTTTACGTAAGGCCCAGGCGGCTGCAGACGCAGAGACCACCGACGCCCCACGCAAACCGGTTAAATCGACACCCGGCGCACTGGTTTCAAGTTCAGGCGAGACCTTTGGCGGCCCTTTCGCGTCAACTCGGGGAAAACTTCCCTGGCCGGTTGATGGTCGACTGTTGGCACGCTTCGGCGAATCCCGTGGCGACGATGCCCGCACCAAATGGGACGGCGTGATGATCAGCGCTTCCGCCGGCAGCCAGGTGCATGCCGTGCATGGCGGTCGTGTAGTGTTTGCCGACTGGTTGCGTGGCGCCGGGCTGCTGGTGATTCTCGACCACGGCAACGGTTTTTTGAGTCTTTATGGTCACAACCAGACGCTGCTCAAGTCTGCGGGTGACGTGGTAAAAGCCGGTGAGTCCATCTCCACTGTCGGTAACAGCGGCGGGCAGGACACACCAGCACTGTATTTCGCAATTCGTCAGCAGGGTCACCCGAGTGATCCGGCGCAATGGTGTCGCGCGCAAGGATAAGCACGCTACCTAATTTCAGGAGTTCGTTAGACATGCTGCATTTGTCCCGCCTTACCTCGCTGGCCCTGACGATCGCCCTGGTGATCGGCGCGCCTCTGGCGTTCGCCGCTCAACCGGCCCCGGCAGTCGCGCCTGCGGGCACTGCCGCGACGACCAAGGCACCGTTGCCGCTGGAAGAATTGCGCACCTTTGCCGAGGTCATGGACCGGATCAAAGCGGCCTATGTCGAACCAGTGGACGACAAGACCCTGCTGGAAAACGCCATCAAAGGCATGCTCAGCAACCTCGATCCGCACTCCGCCTACCTGGGCCCGGAAGACTTCGCCGAACTGCAGGAAAGCACCAGCGGTGAATTCGGTGGCCTGGGGATCGAAGTCGGCGCCGAAGACGGTTTCATCAAGGTGGTTTCGCCGATCGATGACACACCCGCCTCCAAGGCAGGCATCCAGGCCGGCGACTTCATCGTCAAGATCAACGGCCAGCCGACTCGCGGCCAGAGCATGACCGAAGCCGTGGACAAGATGCGCGGCAAGATCGGCCAGAAAATCACCCTGACCCTGGTGCGCGATGGCGGTACGCCGTTCGACGTCACCCTGGCCCGCGCGATCATTCAAGTGAAGAGCGTGAAGTCGCAGCTGCTGGAATCCGGCTACGGCTACATCCGCATTACGCAGTTCCAGGTCAAGACCGGCGAAGAGGTCTCCCAGGCCCTGGCCAAACTGCGCAAGGAAAACGGCAAGAAGCTCAACGGCATCATCCTCGACCTGCGTAACAACCCGGGTGGCGTGCTGCAGTCCGCAGTGGAAGTGGTCGATCACTTCATCAAGAAGGGCCTGATCGTCTACACCAAAGGCCGTATCGCCAATTCCGAGCTGCGCTTCTCCGCGACCGGCAAGGACGAAAGCGAAGCCGTGCCAATGGTCGTGCTGATCAACGGCGGCAGTGCCTCGGCGTCCGAGATTGTGGCCGGTGCCTTGCAGGATCAGAAGCGCGCGGTGCTGATGGGCACCACCAGTTTCGGCAAGGGCTCGGTGCAAACCGTGCTGCCGCTGAACAACGACCGCGCACTGAAGATCACCACTGCGTTGTACTTCACGCCGAACGGCCGCTCGATTCAGGCCCAGGGCATCGTTCCGGACATCGAAGTGCGCAAGGCCAAGATCACCAACGAGCAGGACAGCGAGTACTTCAAGGAAGCCGACCTGCAAGGTCACCTGGGCAATGGCAACGGCGGTGCCGACAAGCCGACCAGTTCCAGCGGCAAACCCAAGGCCATGCCGCAGGATGATGATTACCAGTTGGCCCAGGCCTTGAGCCTGCTCAAAGGGTTGAGCATCACGTCCGGCCGCTGAGATGTTTCAGCGGTTTATCCTGGGTTTGTTGCTCTGCCTGACGGGTGTTGCTCACGCAGCCCCCGTCGACACGGCCCCTCAAAAAGCTTATCTCAGCCTGATCATCGATGACTTGGGGCAGAACCTGCCCCGGGATCGCCGCGTGCTCGCCCTGCCCGGCCCGGTAACCACGGCGATCATGCCTGACACACCCCACGCCACCGAGTTCGCGCGCGAAGCCCATCGCGCCGGCAAAATCGTCATCCTGCACATGCCCATGGACCCGGCCACCGGCCCGTTTGCCTGGCACCCCGAATTGCCCATTGAAGAACTTGAGAAACGTCTGAACGCGGCATTCAAGGTCGTGCCCTACACCGCAGGCATCAACAACCATATGGGCAGCCGCATGACCGCACAGCAACCGGCCATGGCCTGGTTGATGGCGGACTTGCAGCAACGCCACAAATTCTTCGTCGACAGCCGTACCAGCGCGCAAACCGTCGCTGCTGCCGAGGCGCAGAAAATTGGGTTGGCGAGTGTTTCACGGGATGTGTTCCTGGATGACGAACGCACCGAGGCGGCCATCTTCACGCAACTACAGACGGCGATCAGCCTGGCGCGAAAACAGGGTTCGGCGGTGATGATCGGGCATCCTTATCCGCAGACACTGGCGGTGCTGGAGCGCGAGTTGCCGAAGCTGAAGGCTCAGGGAATTGAGTGGATTGATATCAAGCAAATGATCAGCGTGCGGGGTAACCGCGCGACGGCGGCCCATGGCAAGGATGGGGTGTACCGCTAATCCTCCACACCACATTTGTTTTGTGTTCGCTCAGGTTCCGTCTCTGAACTTAGAGATACCGCGCCATGATCTCGTCCACCTTGCCTTCCTTGCGCAGCTGGTCCAGCGCGGCCTGAAGCTTGGCGACCATCTCGTCCGGCACGTCTTTGTTCAACGCCAGATACAACTCGGCGCTGTTGAAGCGCAACACGGTTTTCAGCCCATTCACGCCTTCCTGTCGCGCCAGGTAACGGCCGGCCGGGTCACCGGTGGCCCACAAGTCGATCTGGCCGCTAACCAGCTTCTTCGCGTTGTCCTGATCGCGCAGCACCACGATCGGATTCAACCCCTGCTTGCCCAGCGTCTCGGCAATCGCATCACCTTTGTACGCGCCAATCTTGTATTTGCGCGCGTCATCCAGCGTTTCAAGGCTGATCTTGCTGTCAGCCTTGGCCAGCATGATCCAGTCATCCGGGCCAATCGGGCCAACCCACTTGAAGAGCTTCTCGCGGTCGGGCAAACGCGCCATTACGAACACGCCATATCCGGGTTTTTCCAACGCGAGTTTGTAGATTCGCTCCCAAGGGAAACGTAGCGTCAGGCTGTAGGTGATGTCGGCACGTTTGAACATCTCGCGGACGATGTCCACGGCGATGCCGTTGATGTTCTCGTCTTGAGCGAAGTTTTTGCCGTTCTTCGCCATGTTGTACGGCGGGAAGTTTTCCGTCAGCAACACCATGTCAGTGTCGGGACTTTCTGCGGCACGCGCTCCGCTGATAAACAACAGAGAGGCGCTGGCGAGGACAAGAAGAAGGCGTTTGAGCATGTCTGGCTACCGAAATCCATGGCGTACCCAAGAGTGCCTTGAGCCCGCCATGATGTCCACTGGCCTGTATCGTTTGTTTAGCGCATCACGATGCCGCGATGGGCCATGTAGGCCTTGGCTTCCTGCACGGTGTATTCGCCGAAGTGGAAAATACTCGCCGCGAGTACCGCGCTGGCGTGGCCTTCGAGGATGCCGTCGGCCAAGTGCTGCAGGTTGCCGACGCCGCCAGAGGCGATCACCGGAATGCCCAGCGCATCGCTGATGGCGCGTGTCACGCCCAGGTCGAAGCCGTTTTTCATGCCGTCCTGGTCCATGCTGGTCAGCAGGATTTCGCCGGCACCAAGGCCTTCCATTTTCTTCGCCCATTCAACAGCGTCGAGGCCGGTAGGCTTGCGGCCGCCATGGGTGAAGATTTCCCAGCGCGGGGTTTCGCCCGGGCCGGAGACCTTCTTCGCATCGATGGCAACCACGATGCACTGCGAACCGAAATGCTGCGCCGCCTCGCCCACAAATTCCGGATTGAACACCGCAGCGGTGTTGATCGAAACCTTGTCCGCGCCGGCATTCAGCAAGTTGCGAATGTCCTGCACGGTGCGCACGCCACCACCCACGGTCAGCGGGATGAACACCTGGCTGGCCATGCGCTCGACGGTATGCAACGTGGTATCGCGACCGTCGACGCTGGCAGTGATGTCGAGAAAGGTAATCTCGTCAGCGCCCTGCTCGTCGTAACGACGGGCGATTTCCACCGGGTCACCGGCGTCGCGAATGTTCTCGAACTTCACACCTTTGACGACCCGGCCGTTATCCACGTCCAGGCAAGGGATGATGCGTTTGGCCAGCGCCATGGTCAGTCCTCAGCCTTTGTACGAATCGCAGAAAGCTTGCGCTTCAGCGACGTCGAGGGTGCCTTCGTAGATCGCCCGGCCGGTGATCGCGCCGATGATGCCTGGCGCCTTGGCGTCGAGCAGCGACTTGATGTCACCGAGGTTGTGAATACCACCGGAAGCGATCACCGGAATGCGCGTGGCAGCGGCCAGCGCGGCGGTGAACGGTACGTTGCAGCCCTGCATCATGCCGTCTTTGGCGATGTCGGTATAAACGATCGCGGACACGCCGTCGGCTTCGAATTGCTTGGCCAGGTCGATCACCTGAACGGTGCTGATTTCAGCCCAGCCGTCGGTGGCGACAAAACCATCCTTGGCATCCAGGCCGACAATCACTTTGCCCGGAAACGCGCGGCAAGCTTCAGCGACGAAGGCCGGGTCCTTCACGGCTTTGGTGCCGATGATCACGTAGCTCACGCCGGCCTTGACGTAGTGCTCGATGGTTTCCAGCGAGCGGATACCGCCGCCGATCTGGATCGGCAGGTTCGGGTAGCGCTTGGCGATGGCGGTGACCACTTCGCCATTGACTGGCTGGCCTTCGAAAGCGCCGTTCAGGTCGACCAGATGCAAACGACGGCAACCGCCCTCCACCCACTTGGCAGCCATGCTCACCGGGTCATCGGAGAACACTGTGGAATCTTCCATGCGGCCCTGGCGCAGACGAACACAGGCACCGTCTTTGAGATCGATAGCGGGAATAATCAGCATCTGGCAAACCTTCAAATTCGAGTATTCAGCTTCGCTCGGAAATCAGTTTTTCTCGAGCGCCCACAAGTCGCTTTCGATGCTTTCGAACCTCTCTTTGAGGTGCGTCTGCACATCGAAAATCGCCCTGTTGTAATAGTGCGGAGCAATTTCACGGGTAAACAGCTCAAGGATTTCGGCCGCTTCGAACGAACCCAGGTCCAGTTCGAAGCGATCCTCCATGAAGCGTTTGATCTTCTGGTTGGCCTCGTTCTCCTGTTCAGGAGTGAGGGTCAGGATCGGTGGCTTCTTCTTGACGGCCATTTACCAGCGACCATCCCACGCGGCGAAGTTCTGCAGTAATTGCAGGCCGTGGGTATGGCTCTTCTCCGGGTGGAACTGCACGGCGAAACGCGAGCCATCGGCCAGCGCCGCGGCGAAATCGACACCGTAGTGACCGCCGCCCACCACCTGCCGCGCATTGCCGGCAGCGATGTAGTAGCTGTGCACGAAGTAGAAACGCGCCAGGTCCGGAATGTTGTGCCACAGCGGATGCGTGACCGTCTGCTTCACTTCGTTCCAGCCCATGTGCGGGACTTTCAAGTGTTCGCCGTCTTCATGCAGGTCTTTGCCGAAGAACTTCACCGCGCCGGGGAACAGGCCGATGCAGTCGACACCGTCGTTCTCTTCACTGCTGTCGAGCAAGGCTTGCATGCCCACGCAGATGCCGAGGAACGGGCGGTCCTGGCTGACTTCACGCACAAGCGAATCGAAGCCCAGGCGACGGATCTCCGCCATGCAATCGCGAATCGCGCCGACGCCGGGAAACACCACCCGGTCGGCTTCGCGTATCACGTCGGCATCGCTGGTGATCAGGACCTTGCCGGCACCGACGTGCTCGAGGGCCTTGGCCACCGAGTGCAGGTTGCCCATGCCGTAATCGATAACCGCGACCGTCTGCATTACAGAACGCCTTTGGTCGACGGCATCTGACCGGCCATGCGGTCATCGAGCTCAACGGCCATGCGCAGGGCGCGGCCGAAAGCCTTGAACACGGTTTCGATCTGGTGGTGGGTGTTGGTGCCACGCAGGTTGTCGATGTGCAGGCTGACCAGCGCGTGGTTGACGAAGCCCTGGAAGAATTCCTGGAACAGGTCAACGTCGAAACCACCGACGGTAGCGCGGGTATACGGCACATGCATCTGCAGGCCTGGGCGGCCGGAGAAGTCGATCACCACGCGCGACAGCGCTTCATCGAGCGGCACGTAGGCGTGGCCGTAGCGACGGATGCCTTTCTTGTCGCCGATGGCTTTGGCGAAGGCCTGACCCAGGGTGATACCGACGTCTTCCACTGTGTGGTGGTCGTCGATATGCAGGTCGCCCTTGCTGACAATATCCAGGTCGATCAGCCCGTGACGGGCGATCTGGTCCAGCATGTGCTCAAGAAAAGGAACACCGATATCAAATCGGGCCTTTCCGGTGCCATCCAGGTTGATCGAGGCTTTGATCTGGGTTTCCAGAGTGTCGCGCTCGACTGACGCCTTACGTTCGGCCATCACCAGCTCCGCAAAATCATTGGGCGAAAAAGGCAGCCATTATAGGCACGCGACGCCGAAACAGAAACACGAGAGGTGATATCGCTGACGGACAGAACCCCGTGTTGTCGGGGATAGACATGTCCATACAAGCCATTTGCACACACCACAAAACAAATGTGGGAGCGAGCCTGCTCGCGAAGTGGCCGTCACATTCAACATCTCTGTCGACTGTCAGACCGCATTCGCGAGCAGGCTCGCTCCCACAAGGGGTGATGCGTTTACTTAACTTAGTGGAACAACACTGCGGTCTTTTGCAGAGTCACCCAAACACCCCACGCCAACGGAATACCCACCACCAGCCATGCAGCCACCGCCAACGGCTTGGTGCCCGGCGCAGCTTTCCACTCCAGCACGGTGCTGCTGTCAGCACCTTTGTCGTGGCCCAGCGCCTGTTCGGCAGCCAGTTCAGCGTCGGTCATGAAGTACTTGTCAGCCACTGGACGCACCAGCAGGTTGCACAGGAAACCCAGCACCAGCAGGCCGGCGAGGATGTACAAGGTGATGTCATAAGCGGCGGCGCGTTCAACGCCGATGCTCAGCTGATACTCACGCAGGTAGTTCACCAACACCGGACCCAACACGCCCGCCGCTGCCCATGCCGTCAACAGACGACCGTGGATCGCGCCGACCATTTGCGTACCGAACAGGTCCGCCAGATACGCCGGGACCGTCGCAAAACCACCGCCGTACATCGACAGGATGATGCAGAACGCCGCCACGAACAGCGCAACGCTGCCCAGATGACCAAGGTTTGGAATCAGTCCATACAGGGCAAAGCCCAGGGCGAAGAATACGAAATAGGTGTTTTTGCGACCCAGGTAGTCCGAGAACGAGGCCCAGAAGAACCGGCCACCGATGTTAAACAGGCTCAGCAAACCGGTGAAGCCGGCAGCAATCGCCGCAATCGAAGCCAGTTGCCCGGCGTCCAGTTGACCGAATGGCAGGTCCACGCCGATCAATTTGCCGCCGAACACTTCCTGCAACAGCGGCGACGCCATGCCGAGAATGCCGATACCGGCGGACACATTCAGGCACAGCACCAGCCACACCAGACGGAACTGCGGAGTTTTCCACGCCACATTCACGTGAACGTGACGGTGAGTGATCATCGCATTCGAGGCTTTTTTCGCCGGAGCGGTCCAGCCCTCAGGCTTCCAGCCAGTTGGCGGAACGCGGTAGGACAGTGCGCCACCGATCATGAACACGAAGTAGATCGCGGCCATCACCAGGAAGCTCTGCCATACGCCCACGCTTTCTGCCGAAGCGAAATGGCCCATAAGGGCTGCGGCCAGCGGAGCACCGACCATCGCGCCACCACCGAAACCCATGATCGCCATGCCGGTCGCCATGCCGCGCTTGTCCGGGAACCATTTGATCAGCGTCGAAACCGGCGAGATATAGCCCAACCCAAGGCCGATACCGCCAATGACCCCGGAGCCGACCCACATCAGCCAAATCTGGTGGGTATAGATCCCCAGCGCCGAAATCAGCAGACCACCGCACCAGCACAGCGCCGATACAACACCAGCCTTGCGCGGCCCGGCGTGTTCCAGCCAGCCGCCCCAGATCGCTGCCGAGCAGCCGAGGAAGATGAAGAACAGGGTGTAGATCCAGCCGAGCATCGAGATCGGCCAGTCGCATTGCGAGGAGAAAACCTGCGAGATGAAGCTCATGTCCGGCGCACAAGCCACCGGCTTGGTCACGCCCAAGGCTTTGGACAGTGGCAACCAGAACACCGAAAAGCCGTAGGCCATGCCGATGCAAAGGTGGATGGCCAACGCAGCCGGTGGTACCAGCCAACGGTTGAAACCGGGCTTGGCGATGATCCGTTCCTTGGACAGGAACGCAGGCTGGCCGGCGTTGAGGCCGTCCGCCGTGATGCTCGTAGTCATTGTGTATCCCCCAATTATTAGTAGGGTTCGCCAGCCACTCCTCACCCCCGACCTTTATGCGCACGCATGACCGTTTTGTTGGGTGAAGTACCTTTTTGTGCGACATCTGGTCGCAGCGGGACGGACGAACGGGCAAAGGTTACCATTTGCACGTGACAGAAAAACCAAACTGATATCACCTTTTGTAAGTCATCTGTTCTCGTACCTCTTTTAGGAGACGCCATGCCGATCATTGTCGAACCGCTGAACGAGGTCACTTATCAGGATCAGCAGGATCTGCAAAAAATTTACCGCGACGCTCCAGACTGGCTGTACGCCCCGTTTTCCGGGGATGTACAGCTGATCGAAAGCTGTTTGCGGGACGGTTCGCTGATCGCCGGACGCTTCAATGATCGGCTGCTGGGCGCCGCGCGTTTGCAACGGCACCCGGACGTTTGGCACTTGTCCCAACTTTGCGTACGAAAAATTACCCGGCGCCGTGGCGTCGCCGAGCGTCTGGTGAACGAAGCGCAGAAAATGGCCTCTGAATCCGGTGCCACCCTGCGCCTGCTGGCTCCCGCCGGGCATCTTGAAGCTCAGGCCCTGGCAGCCAAGCTGAAACTGCCGCTGGATGTACTGCCCGCGTGATCGCCTGACCGGTCGTCCGCTTTGGAGCGCTATACTCCCCGGCTAAATTTCGAATTCGACAAACTACAAGGACTCGCCCATGAAAGCGTTCGGCAAAATCCTGGGTCTGGTGCTTCTCGGGCTGTTGCTGATCATTGTGGCGCTGGGCTTTGCCCTGACCCACCTCTTCGATCCCAACGACTATAAAGACGAGATTCGCCAGATTGCCCGCGACAAGGCCCACATCGAGCTGACGCTCAATGGCGACATCGGCTGGAGCCTGTTCCCGTGGCTGGGCCTGGAGTTGCACGACGCCAGTGTCGCGACCCTGGTCAAGCCGACCGAGCCGTTCGCCGACTTGCAGATGCTTGGCCTGTCAGTGCGCGTGTTGCCGCTGCTGCGCCGCGAAGTGCAAATGAGCGATGTCCGCGTCGAAGGCCTGAACCTGCGCCTGACCCGCGACAAGGACGGCCATGGCAACTGGCAGGACGTCGGCAAGGTCCCGGCGCCAGCCACTTCGGCCACGACTCCGGCGACGCCTGGCGAACCCGCACCAGAAGCCACCGTTCAAGTGGAAAAGCCGCCTCAGCCCGCTCGCCTGGACATCGACAGCCTGACCGTCAATAACGCCCGCGTTGAGTACAACGACGAGCAGACGGGCAAGCAGTTCAGCGCCGAGAGCATTCAGCTCAGCACCGGCCCGGTCCACGACTCGACTAATATTCCCGTCAAACTCACCGCGTTCCTCGGCACCAATCAACCGGTCCTGCGGGTGCGCACCGAGCTCAATGGCGAGCTGCGTTTCGAACGCGCCTTGCAGCGCTACAAGTTTGAAGACATGAAACTGTCCGGCGAAGTCGCGGGTGATCCGCTGCAGGGCAAGACCATGACCTTCGCCGCTCAAGGGCAATTGCTGCTGGATAAAGCGGCGAACGTCGCCGAATGGACTGGCATCAAGATTTCCGCCAACCAACTGCGTGCACTGGGTGAACTCAAGGTCAACGACCTCGACAAGACTCCGCAGATCAGTGGCGGCATTTCGATTGCCCAGTTCGACCTGGCGAAATTTGTCGACAGCATCGGCCAGAAATTGCCGGCGATGGCCGAAGGCAGCCTGAGCAACGTCGAACTGGCCAGCCGTGTGGCCGGCACACCGACCAGCGTGTCGTTCGACAACATCAACCTGAAAATCGACGGCAGCACCTTCAGCGGCCGCATCGCTGTCGAAGACTTTGCCAAGCAATCGCTACGCGCAGCCCTCAAGGCTGACACGTTCAACGTCGATCGTTATCTGCCACCGAAATCCGCCGAAGCCAACAGTGCGACACAAGTGCGTCAGGCCGAAGTCGCCAGCACCGAGGCCGACGCCATGGCCGGCGCGGGTAGCACACCGCTGCCGGAGTCGCCGACCAAGACAGCGTGGAGCACCGAACGCCTGTTGCCGATCGAGCGCTTGAGCAAACTCGACGTGGACGCCGACCTGACCTTTGGCCAGTTGACCCTCGACAAGCTGCCGATCAACAACGCAGCGCTCAAGGCCAGCGGCCAGGGCGGCCTGCTGACCCTGGAGAACCTGCGCGGCGACC
The DNA here is from genome assembly GCF_059415465.1 of Pseudomonas sp. GW821-FHT10C09. Lineage (NCBI taxonomy): Bacteria > Pseudomonadati > Pseudomonadota > Gammaproteobacteria > Pseudomonadales > Pseudomonadaceae > Pseudomonas > Pseudomonas sp. GW821-FHT10C09. The sequence continues at coordinate 30,525 of NZ_JBWKNG010000027.1, read as the reverse complement.
TGTACGAGGGCAACTTCGAAGCCAAGGGCACCCTCGATGTGCGCCAGGAGGTTCCTGCACTGAACATGCAGACGCGCATCAGCAAAGTGCCGGTGGAAAAAATCCTCGAAAGCCAAGGCAAGAATCCACCGGTCAAAGGCCTGGTGACACTCAACAGTGCGCTGACCGGCAGCGGCAACAGCCAGAAAGCGCTGATCGACAGCCTCAACGGTACCGCCAGTTTCGTCATCAACAACGGCGTGCTGCTCAATGCCAACCTTGAACAACAGCTGTGCAAAGGCATCGCCACCCTGAACCGCAAAACCCTCAGCGGCGAGCCGCGGGGCAAGGACACACCGTTCCAGGAACTCAAGGGCAACCTGACCTTCCGTAACGGCGTGGCCAGCAACCCGGACCTGAAAGTGCGCATTCCGGGCATGACCGTGAATGGCGACGGTGACGTCGACCTGCGCGTGCTGGGCATGGATTACCGCGTCGGCATCATCGTCGAAGGCGACACCAGCGCCATGCCGGACCCGGCCTGCCAGGTCGGCGACAAGTTTGTCGGTGTCGAGTGGCCGCTGCGTTGCCGGGGTCCGCTGGAGCTCGGCGCCAAGGCCTGCCGTCTGGATAACGAACGCATGGGTCAGGTCGCGAGCAAAATGGCCGGCGACAAGATCAGCGAAAAAATCGACGAGAAGCTGGGCGACAAGGTCAGTCCTGAATTGAAAAACGCATTGAAGGGGCTGTTCAAGCGATGAGATCCGAGCAGTTTTCAACGGCGGTGCTGGATTGGTACGACCGCCACGGCCGCCACGATTTGCCTTGGCAACAGGGCATCACGCCGTATCGGGTGTGGGTCTCGGAAATCATGTTGCAGCAAACCCAGGTCAGCACCGTGTTGAATTACTTCGACCGCTTCATGGCTTCGTTGCCAACGGTCGAAGCCCTGGCCGCTGCGCCGGAAGACGAAGTGCTGCACCTGTGGACCGGCCTCGGTTATTACACCCGCGCACGCAATCTGCAGAAGACCGCAAAAATTGTCGTCGCTGAATACGGCGGCGAATTTCCTCGCGATGTTGAAAAACTGGTTGAACTGCCGGGCATCGGCCTGTCCACGGCCGGCGCCATCGCCAGCCTGAGCATGGGCCTGCGGGCACCGATCCTCGATGGCAACGTCAAACGCGTCCTGGCGCGCTTTACTGCGCAAGAGGGTTATCCGGGGGAGCCAAAGGTCGCCAAACAGCTGTGGGCGAACGCTGAGCGCTTTACGCCGCATGATCGGGTCAACGCCTACACCCAGGCGATGATGGATCTGGGCGCCACGCTGTGTACGCGCAGCAAGCCGAGTTGCCTGCTCTGCCCGCTGGAAAAGGGCTGCGAAGCGCACATGCTCGGCCTCGAAACCCGCTACCCCATCCCCAAACCGCGTAAAACCGTGCCACAGAAGCGCACGCTGATGCCGATGCTCGCCAACGGTGAAGGCGCGATTCTGCTTTACCGCCGGCCTTCCACGGGCCTGTGGGGCGGTCTGTGGAGTTTGCCGGAGCTCGATGACCTCGACGACCTGCAACATCTGGCCGCGCAGCACTCACTGGAACTGGGCAGCCAACAGGCACTGCCAAGCCTTGTGCATACGTTCAGCCATTTCCAATTGTCCATCGAACCCTGGCTGGTCCATGTCCAGGAGGCCGGCCATCACGTGGCCGAGGCCGACTGGCTCTGGTATAACCTCGCCACCCCGCCGCGCCTGGGCCTTGCCGCCCCGGTCAAAACCTTGCTCGAACGCGCGGCCGCCGTATTGAACGCAGGAGAGTCGTCATGACCCGCACCATCATGTGCCGCAAGTACAAAGAAGAATTGCCCGCCCTCGAACGCGCTCCCTTCCCGGGCGCCAAAGGCCAGGACATTTTTGACCACGTCTCGGCCAAGGCCTGGGCCGACTGGCAAAAGCACCAGACCCTGCTGATCAACGAAAAGCGCCTGAACATGATGAACGCCGAAGACCGCAAATATCTTCAGGGCGAGATGGACAAGTACTTCTCCGGCGAGGAATACGCCAAGGCTGACGGCTACGTGCCGCCGGCTGAATAATCCCGATTTCTCGGGGGTCGGATCGTAAGCGACGGTAATAATTAAATTTTTTTTGAAAACTTTCTTGACGACCCCCTGAAAAACCAGTTTAATGCGCCCCGTTGCCCAGATAGCTCAGTCGGTAGAGCAGGGGATTGAAAATCCCCGTGTCGGCGGTTCGATTCCGTCTCTGGGCACCAAATACCGAAAACCCTGAATCGCAAGATTCAGGGTTTTTTTATGCCTGCGATTTGATAACCGCCTCTGAAACCTGCAGTGCATCCCCCCCTGAAAAACAAATCCACCTTTATTGCTCTGGCTCGATGATGGCTCCGTGCTATTATTTTTTCCGTTACATGGAAGACGACCTACATTGATCCCGATGCCCCCGCATCCGAATCAGTCGATACAGGATCGAGACAGCGCATGGAGTGCGTGCTTTTCACCCCCTCCCCGCAAAACACTGCCCTCCCCTGCTGGACATATGTAGCCAGTCTTGCAAGCACGTCCTCCTCTCGAAATCCTGAACATGGAACAGTTATGTCTGACATCAATGAACTCAAAGACAAGATCAACACTAAAACCTTGAATATGGTTTTGCTGTCGGCCGCAACCGTTGGGCTGTACCTGTTGCTTTGGCTGGTCAGAACCAATCAGAAAATCAGCGAAACCACCAAAATCAAACTGGTCGACAACACCTACATCATCTGGCTGGCCGTCTGCCTTGGCTGGAGCGGCGCTTTGTCCAATTCGGGTGAGGTACTGTTCGATGCGCTGTCCGGCATTCTGATCATTGCCTCCAACGCGCTGTACATCGTCTGGGCGTTCAAAGCCAAGAATGCCTTGTCGGAATATGCCCTCAGCGAACACAAAATCGATCTGCGGATGAACGCGTTCTACACGTTCTTCCTGAACGTTTTCTACATCAACTACTGCATCAACGACCTGCCTGAAGAGCAACGCAAGCAACTGATCCTGCGTGGCTCGACGACACAAGCCTGATTCAGGGTAATGGACGGGCAGCCCCCAGTGGCCGCCCGTCTGATCTGTAGCCTTCCTTATTCACTACTGTTCCAGTGGAACACCAGATTCCTCGCGCCAGCACTGCCTATATCCGTCGTGTCACGTTTCGCTTCACCGTTGCGCGTTGCCACGACCGTGTACTTGCCGGCAGGTAATTGGATGTAAACCAGAGGACCCGCCTGACTCAGCGTCAGCACCGGCCCTTTAGCGTTCTGGACCAGCAACTGCACGTCCGGAATGTATTCGTCTTGCGGACCGACCGAGAAGGTCATGTGCAGGTTGTAGCCAGTCGTTTGCTGGATGGCTTTGGCCTCATCCTCGCCGATACCACCGGAGAGGTAAGAAATCCCGTTTTGTTCCTGCCGCTGAACTTGCACGCCAGTAGCATCGACCGGGTCGAGACTGGCGCCATTCAACATCGCTGGAAACGCCAGGACACCGACAGCAACAAGGGACAACATGAATGCATGGACGTGTTTCATGATGACGACTCCCGGGCTCCTCAGAACCCTCTCATCCCCTTGAGTTTTGATTTCCCAAACGCCGTTCCGGTTTTAGATTGATTTGATCTTGGGTTCACTGCGAAACGGACTACACCCTGTATTCCACAAATACGTCCTGTCATGGGCTGGGTCCTGCAAAACGTATCCGGCATTTCCTTCCGGATTAGCAGCGGCGTACTGCATCGCTACCCCATGCGCTCTTGGCATCCTCTTTCGCTTGCTTCTCCAGCCGCGGAAGACTTCATGACCCTCGTCCGAACCCATGACACGCAACACCGACAACTCACCTCATTGGTGGACAACCTTGGCGAACTGATCCGTCAGGCACGCCTTAAAGCGCTGCGAGCGGTCGATACGGCTCAAGTGCAAACCTGCTGGCAGATCGGGCGGCATATTGTCGAATTCGAGCAGGAGGGGGCTCGTAGGGCTGGTTATGGGAAGCAGTTGTTGGCGACGTTGGCCAAAGCCCTAACTGCCGAGTTTGGGAAAGGTTTTGATGAACGTAATTTGCGATACATGCGCGATTTTTATCAGACCTTTCCAAATTGGAACGCAGTGCGTTCCGAATTGAGCTGGACCCACTACCGAAGGCTTCTGCGCGTCGACAACGACCATGCTCGTCATTGGTACATGAACGAGTCAGCCCTTCAGAATTGGTCGAGTCGCGCTCTGGAGCGCCAGATAAACACGCTGTATTACGAACGTCTGCTGGCAAGTCGCGACCGGTCCGCTGTCAGGGAGGAAGCCGCCAACAATATTCAGGAAATGGTCTGTAACCCAAGAGACTTCATTCGGGATCAGGTTGTGCTGGAGTTTCTAGGCCTGCCCAATGCGGGCCTGATCCTGGAAACCGAACTCGAACAGGCATTGATCAACCACCTTCAGAGCTTCTTGCTCGAACTGGGTAAAGGCTTCGCCTTCATCGCCCGTCAGCAACGCATCAGTACCGACAGCAAAGACTTTTACATCGACCTGGTGTTTTACAACTACCTGCTCAAGTGCTTTGTGATCTTCGATCTGAAGCGCGGCGAACTGACCTATCAGGATATTGGCCAGATGGATATGTACGTACGCATGTACGACGAACTCCGGCGTGGACCGGAGGACGGGCCGACTGTCGGCATCATCCTCTGCGCAAAAAAAGATGAATCAGTGGTGCGCTTTTCGGTACTGGAGGGCCATGAGCAACTGTTCGCCAGCAAGTACAAACTGGTGTTACCGAGTGAAGAGGAACTTCGAGCAGAGCTGGACCGGGAACGGACCCTGCTTGAGGAGCGGCTGCTCAATCCGAAGCGCCGATAGACATGGGCGGATTGTCCACAAACACCATCAAGACTATCGTTGGCACCTACGCGCAAAGGTACGTCACCGATGAATTTCAAGGACACGCCTGCTCTGGCCCCGACTCAGATCGAGCTGCCATTGCCTGCCACCCCACCCGGCGCTCCCTTCAAGGAGACCGCCGCAGACGGCTTCATCCTCGGTGGCTTCACCTGGCGGCACACCTCGCCAGACCCGGCCCGCCCCGTCGTGATCATCAACGCCGCGACCTCGGTTCGCTGCCGCCACTACTCACGTTTCGCTGATTACCTGTTCGCCAACGGGTTCGATGTCATCACCTACGATTACCGGGGCATTGGCGAATCTCGTCCCGCCTCGCTCAAAAACCTCGACGCTTCATGGACCGACTGGGGCGCGCTGGACTTTGAGGCGATGCTCAAGCGCGCTGAGCGTGAATTCCCGGGGCAGCCCATCGATGTCGTTGCCCACAGCTTTGGCGGCTGTGCAGCGGGTCTGGGGGCGTCCGGACATGTCATTCGACGGATGGTGACGGTCGGCGCGCAATTCGCTTACTGGCGCGACTATGCCCCTGCCCATCGCTGGCGGATGTTCGGCAAGTGGCACGTGCTGATGCCGTTGATGACGATGCTCCACGGCTACTTCCCCGGCAAGCGCCTCGGCTGGCTGGAGGACACGCCCGCCGGCGTGGTTCGTGACTGGAGCACGCCTACCGACCGCTTTGAAACCCGCCCCAGCGGTCGGCGCCTGCATCGCGGAACCGGTCAATTACCCTTCGAACGCGTCAGCGCAAACATCCTCGCGATCAGCGTCAGCGACGATCCTTACGGTACGATTTCGGCCATTGAACGCCTGCTCGGCTACTTCACTCACAGCACCCGCACCCACCTGCGAATCACCCCGCAAGACATCGGCGAAGAAGAAGTCGGACATTTCGCCTTTTTTCGCAGCGCATACCAAGCCACACTATGGCCCATTGCATTGTCCTGGCTGCAAAACGCCGAACTGGCCCCCGACACACCCGGGCGGCGAGTCCCGCGCAGCTGAGCCCTCTCAACACATTACGGAACGACGTCCATGGCCTCCGCCAACAAGCAGAACAAACGCGCCACCCGCGCCAAAGCCAAGGCCAAGCAGAACCGCACCCAACGTGCCGCTGCGCCGGTCGAGCTGGACCCGAACGACGATCGCATCGACTTCGAATCGGTGGACCTGACCGAGTTGTTCAAGAAAATGATCGACGCCGAAAAGACCAGCCAGCAAGCGATGTGCGTGGCATTCCTGGAAGACCCGCTGCTGGAATTGGTCTATGAACAGGAAGGCGAAGAAGGCGCGATGGACTTCATCCTCGCCGCGCTGATCGAGTACCGCCAATGGTCGACCGAAGTCGATGAGGCCGGCGCCCTGGCGTGGATCGAATCACCAGCCTTCCAGGCTGACTATGTCGCAGCGTCCGATATCATCGCCGCGCAAACCCAACAGAAAGCAAACTGAGCTCCCATGGCATCCCTGAACAAGCAACAGAAACGCGCCAAGCGCGCAAAGGCCAAAGCCAAGCAAATCAACATCCACGGTCGCAAACCCGCCGCGCTGGACGATGACCTGGACGAAATCGGCGAGCCGATCCCGGAATACACCCTGGCGATGTTCAGCAAGATGCACGACGCCGAAGCCACCAGCCGTAGCGACATGCTTCAGGTCCTGCTGTCGGATCTCGCCGGCATCATCAGCGACCATCCAGACTTGCTGGACATGGAAAACGCCGACAACGAAGCCATGGCCGCCACCCACCTGGCCGCCGACATGCTGCTCGACTACCGCATGTGGGCTGATGGCATGGACCGGGAAACGGCTCAGGCCTGGCTGACCGATCCGCAGTTCATCACCGACTTCGGTAATGCGCTGGACAGCTATCGTCAGACGCTGGATGCGCAGGAAGAAAAGAGCGAATAAACGCGTTTGGCAGAAACAAAAAACGGCCGCTCGTCATCACTGACAGCGGCCGTTTTTAATGGAAACCACTCCAAAAGGATCCGCCCTCTACCTCTCATCAGCGGATCTGTATATCCCATTGATATATCCCTTTTTAAATCTATTCTTTGGTCTCACAACACACCCCAAAAAGCCGGAGGCCAAAAATGGAACAGACCACCCTTTTCATGAGTAATCGAAGCCAGGCTGTCCGTCTTCCGAAAGCTGTAGCCATGCCAAGCGATGTAAAACGAGTCAACGTAGTTGCCATCGGCAGGGCTCGCATCATCACCCCAGCGGACGAAACTTGGGATAGCTGGTTCGATGGCGATAGCGTAAGCGCAGACTTTATGACTGACCGCGACCAACCCTTCGAGCAGGAGCGTGAGTCGTTCTGATGATCAAGTTCATGCTCGATACCAACATCTGCATCTTCACCATCAAAAACAAACCACAAATCGTAAGAGAAGCTTTCAACCTTCACGACGGTCAGTTGTGCATCAGTGCAGTCACGCTGATGGAATTGATCTACGGTGCCGAAAAATCTGCGGCTCCCGAAAAGAATCTGGCGGTGGTCGAGAGCTTCGCAGCACGCCTTGAGGTCTTGCCTTTCGACAATGAGGCAACCGCGCACACAGGAATGATTCGGTCAGAGCTGGCAAGGGCCGGAACACCCATTGGGCCGTACGGCTACATGATTGCGGGACATGCCCGATCACGCGGGTTCATTGTTGTAACGAACAACCTCCGTGAGTTCGAACGGGTCTCAGGACTACGGGTAGAAGACTGGATTCATCCCACTTGAGTCGGAAACAGCCAACGAAATAAAAACGGCCGCTCGTCATCACTGACAGCAGCCGTTTTTTACGCCTTCAAACCAACAATCAGGCAGCAACACCTTCCAGACGCGGGATATCAAAGCCGAGCTTGGCACTGGCATAGCCCAGTTCGCCTTTGGCGATGGACTGAGCCTTGTAACCGTCATTGATCAGGTCCTTCACGTACAGCTTGTTGTAGATGAACATGAACACGAGGTTGCTGAGGCTGAAGGTGAAGCAGGCCACAACGAACATGATCGCTGCCCACTTGAAGTCGCCACGGAACAAGGCCGGGAAAAAGCCAAAGAAAAATACGGTCCACGAGAAGCCGATTGGCGCTTCTTTCATGGCACCGGTATTCGGGTTTTTGAACACAACCGATGTAAACGCCATGCCTGTCTCCTTGATGCCCCAATGGGTTGGCTGAATGGCCGGGCTAGCTCCATGCAACGCTGATCTGATCTACCGCTTGAACGGCAGGCACACGCAAATGCATCTGTGAACACACCGCAGATGAAGGAGCAGGCAAGAAAGGGTCGGGGGCTTTTAGCCGCAAAGGCTGAGGGCGTCGAACAATCCGTGTCCTGAAACTCCATCGCATCCCGTAACAGCGGGATACACATTCGACGCAAAGGCTACTATCTTGCCATCATCGTGTCTATCCGCTTACTACCCAATAAAGCACTTGAAGAAAGGCAAAAAAACGACCGCGATCATCTCTGATGGCGGTCGTTTCGGTGTTTCAACATCAATTGGCTCGAGTCAGATCTCTCAGCGCGCCAAGGCTGCGCTCAGCTTCTCATTGTGACGACGGCGAGCCACCAGCACGCCTGCCGCGACTACCAAAAGCGCCAGCAGGCCGGTCGCGAGAATCTCTACGCGATGGGCTTCCTGGAACAACATGATGGTCAGGGCCGCCACGATGAAGATGATCACCGCGTAGGTCAGGCCCGGGAACAGCCACATGCTGAAGGCGATTTTCTCACCGCGAGCCATGCGCTGTTTACGCATGCGCAGTTGCGAAATGGCGATCACCAGGTACACCAGCAGGGCGATGGCGCCGGAGCTGGCCAGCAGGAATTCGAACACCGCGGCCGGGGCCACGTAGTTGGCGAATACCGCGAGGAATGCAGCGCCGGTGGACAGCATGACGGCCCAGTACGGGGTGCCGCTCTTGTTGGTGCGCTGGGAAACGGCCGGTGCATCACCGCGCTTGCCCAGGGAGAACATCATGCGCGAGGCGGTGTACAGCGCCGAGTTCAGGCAGCTGGTCACAGCAACCAGAACCACGATGTCGACGATCAGCTTGGCATTCGGGATGCCCATGCGCTCAAGCACAGTCTGGTACGAACCAACGCTGGCCAGGATCGGGTCGTTCCATGGCACCAGGGCCACAACGATGAAAATCGATACGAGGTAGAACAAGCCGATCCGCCAGATCACCGAATTGGTGGCCTTGGAGATTTGCTGACCAGGGTTCTTCGATTCCGCGGCCGCGATGGTCACGATCTCGGTGCCCATGAAGGAGAACATGGTGGTCAGGATCGCGCCCAGTACCGCGCCCATGCCGTTTGGCAGGAAGCCTTGGGTGTCGAACAGGTGCGAAACGCCGCTGACCTGGCTGCTTGGCAAGAAACCGAAGATAGCCATAACGCCGAGGGCGATGAAACCGATGATCGCCACAACCTTGATCAGGGCGAACCAGAATTCGAACTCACCGTAGTTTTTTACGCTGAACAGGTTAGTCACCGTCAGCAGCAGGGTGATGATCAGCGTGAAAGCCCAGATCGCCACGTTCGGGAACCAGGCGTGCAGGATGGTTGCGGCGGCGTTGGCTTCCAGCGGGATAACCAAGACCCAGAACCACCAGTACAACCAGCCGATGGTGAAACCGGCCCAGTGACCGATCGCGCGATCGGCATACGTCGAGAAGGAGCCGGTGTCCGGCGAGGCAACGGCCATTTCGCCGAGCATGCGCATCACCAATACGACCAGCATGCCGGCGGCGGCGTAAGCCAGCAGCACGGCCGGGCCTGCGGCGGCGATGGCGTGACCCGAGCCTACGAACAAGCCGGCGCCGATTACCCCGGCAATCGACAGCATGGTCACATGACGCGGTTTGAGCCCCTGTTCGAGGCCATTGGAGCTTGGGGTACTGCTCATTGAAACTACCTTTGTAAGGAAAAGCGAATGCGTGCATCCCGCCTCAATTTCTTTCTCGTAAAAAGAAACCAACGGGGCGTTCTGGATTCTGTACGCAATAATTGCGCCAAAATGTTTCAAAACCGTCTACCACGGCGATCTCATCCAGACCGGACAGTCATCGCAACCCATTGAAAATAATGGCACTTTGCCAAAGCGTTACCCTGCGACCCACTTTCAAGAACGAATCTGCGCACCGGAAACACACCCGGAAAATGCTCGACGCACAATAAAAGTGCAGAACAGGAACGTTTGGCCGGTTAGCGCTTCCAACACCCCGCCAAAGCTGGCAACATCGCGCCTTTTTTTACGCGACACCCGCCGGGCAACTGGTTCAAACGGCTGTTCGGTTGATAGCAGCGCGACAGTCTGCTGTAGCGATGCGACAACCTGCCACGTCACGTCCGTTTACCGCCCGCCACGCTGTTGGCTGCCATTCAAACGCTATGCTAGCTTGGCCGCCTCGCCAGGAAGGCTGCCAACAGCAGGAGCAAAACACTATGAGGAACGCACATGGCTGAGGCCGCGCCCGCGCTTGAAATCCGCAACTTGCACAAACGCTACGGACAGCTTGAGGTGCTCAAAGGCATCTCGCTGACCGCCCGCGACGGCGACGTGATCTCGATCCTGGGTTCTTCCGGTTCCGGCAAGTCCACGTTCCTGCGTTGCATCAACCTGTTGGAAAACCCGCACCAGGGCCAGATCCTGGTGGCCGGCGAAGAACTCAAACTCAAGGCCGCGAAGAATGGCGAACTGGTCGCTGCCGATGGCAAGCAGATCAACCGCCTGCGCAGCGAGATTGGTTTTGTGTTTCAAAACTTTAATCTCTGGCCGCACATGAGCGTGCTCGACAACATCATCGAAGCGCCGCGTCGCGTGCTCGGTCAAAGCAAAGCCGAAGCCATCGAAGTCGCCGAAGCCTTGCTGGCCAAGGTCGGCATCGCCGACAAGCGCCACGCCTACCCGGCGCAATTGTCCGGTGGCCAGCAACAACGCGCGGCCATCGCCCGCACGTTGGCGATGCAACCCAAGGTGATCCTGTTCGACGAGCCGACTTCCGCCCTTGACCCGGAAATGGTCCAGGAAGTACTTAATGTCATCCGCGCACTGGCTGAAGAAGGCCGCACCATGTTGCTCGTGACCCATGAAATGGGCTTTGCCCGTCAGGTCTCCAGCGAAGTGGTGTTCCTCCACCAGGGCCTGGTAGAAGAGCAAGGATCGCCACAGCAGGTGTTCGACAACCCGCTTTCGGCGCGCTGCAAACAATTCATGTCCAGCAACCGCTAACGGAGCTACCCGCATGCAGAACTTCAAAAAAGTCTTCCTGGCTGCCGCCGTCACCCTGGCGTTCAGCGCCGGTGCCATGGCCGAAACCCTGAAGATGGGCATCGAAGCGGCCTACCCGCCGTTCAACAATAAAGATGCCAGTGGCAACGTTGTCGGCTTCGACAAGGAAATCGGCGACGCCCTGTGCGCCAAGATGAAAGTCGAATGCACCGTGGTCACGTCCGACTGGGACGGCATCATTCCGGCCCTGAACGCCAAGAAGTTCGATTTCCTGATCTCCTCGATGTCGATCACCGACGAGCGCAAGCAAGCGGTCGACTTCACCGACCCGTACTACTCCAACAAGCTGCAGTTCATCGCCAAGAAAGACGTCGACTTCAAAACCGACAAGGCTTCCCTGCAAGGCAAAGTGATCGGCGCACAACGTGCGACCCTCGCCGGTACCTGGATGGAAGACAACATGGAAGGCGTCGAAGTCAAACTCTACGACACCCAGGAAAACGCTTACCTGGACCTGACCTCCGGTCGCCTGGACGGCATCCTCGCCGACAAATACGTCAACTACGAATGGCTGAAAAGCGACGCCGGCCGGTCTTACGAGTTCAAGGGCGACCCTGTGGAAGAAAGCGACAAAATCGGTATCGCTGTACGTAAAGGCGACCCGATCCGCGCGAAGCTGAACCTCGCCCTGAAGGAAATCGTCGAAGACGGCACCTACAAGAAAATCAACGACAAGTACTTCCCGTTCAGCATCTATTGATTCTGACCTGCCGGACCGGCGCCGTTCGCTAACGGTGCCAGTCCATGGCATTGCCTGCCGCGATTTGAAAAGAAACCCATGACTATCGATCTCTACGGATTTGGCCCGGCGCTCGCCGCTGGCGCGCTGATGACTGTAAAACTGGCACTCTCGGCCTTGTGTCTGGGGCTGGTGCTCGGTTTGCTCGGCGCCTTGGCCAAGACATCCCCGTACAAGCCGTTGCAATGGCTTGGCGGCACTTATTCGACACTGGTTCGCGGCATCCCGGAATTGCTCTGGGTGCTGCTGATCTACTTCGGCACGGTCAACCTGATGCGTGCCCTGGGCGAGTTTTTCGGCAATCCCGATCTCGAACTCAATGCCTTCGCTGCCGGCGTGATCGCACTGGGGCTGTGCTTTGGCGCCTACGCCACTGAAGTGTTTCGCGGCGCGATCCTGGCGATTCCCAAAGGTCACCGTGAAGCCGGCGTGGCCTTGGGCCTGTCGAAATTCCGCATCTTTATCAAACTGATCATGCCGCAGATGTGGCGCATCGCCCTGCCGGGCCTTGGCAACCTGTTCATGATCCTGATGAAAGACACCGCGCTGGTGTCGGTCATCGGCCTGGAAGAAATCATGCGTCACGCGCAAATCGGCGTGACCGTGTCCAAGCAACCGTTCACCTTCTATATGGTGGCCGCGTTCATGTACCTGGGCCTGACCGTGCTCGCCATGAGCGGCATGCATTTGATGGAACGACGTGCCGCTCGCGGCTTCGCGAGGAGCACCCAATGAACTGGGAAGTCATCATCAAGTGGCTGCCGAAACTGGCCCAAGGCGCAACGCTGACCCTGGAACTGGTGGCCATCGCCGTGATCGCTGGTTTGCTGCTGGCTATTCCATTGGGCATCGCGCGCTCGTCGCGGCTTTGGTACGTGCGGGCATTTCCCTACGGCTATATCTTCTTTTTCCGTGGCACGCCGTTGCTGGTTCAGCTGTTCCTCGTCTATTACGGCCTGGCGCAGTTCGATGCGATTCGTAACAGCTCGATGTGGCCGTACCTGCGCGATCCGTTCTGGTGCGCCACCGCGACCATGACCCTGCACACCGCGGCCTACATCGCCGAGATCCTGCGCGGTGCGATCCAGGCGATTCCGCCGGGTGAAATCGAAGCGGCGCGCGCGTTGGGCATGTCCCGCGCCAAAGCGCTGTTCTACATCATCCTGCCGCGTGCCGCGCGCATCGGCCTGCCGGCCTACAGCAACGAAGTGATCCTGATGCTCAAGGCCAGCGCCCTGGCCAGTACCGTGACCCTACTGGAACTGACCGGCATGGCCCGCACCATCATTGCCCGGACCTACCTGCCGGTGGAGATCTTCTTCGCCGCAGGTATGTTCTATCTGTTGATGGCTTACGTGCTGGTTCGCGGCTTCAAGCTGCTGGAGCGCTGGTTGCGCGTCGATGCCTGCCAAGGGCGTTGATTCCTCCCGCGTGCTGACGGGCGAGGACCTGCTCGCCCGCTTCACCGCGCTGGATGCTTTCCTGATTAAGCATCAAGCGCTGTGGAAACCTCGTCCGTTTACTCATCTGCAACTGCCTTGGGAAACGTCCTACCCGGAGTTGGCACTTTGGCTACGGGGACGGTCGCTGGATGACGCAGAACTTGCTCACAACCAACCTTGTTTGCTGGATGCGCCGGAGCCGTTTGCTTCATTGGCGGCGTTGTCCCTTGAATTGAGTTCTGTGGGTGAGTTACCGGCGCATTCGCTGCAAGCAGCCGGGCATCGGCTGAACGTCGATGTGCCAGGACGCAAGTGGCAACAAATCGAGGCGTTCGCCAGTCGCCTGTCGTTTACGGCGCCGCCGAAGCATTGGCTGGATTGGTGTTCGGGCAAGGGCCACTTGGGTCGGCGTTTACTGCAAACCGGGCAACAACTGACTTGCCTGGAATACGACCCGGCGCTGGTGGCCAGCGGACAGGCACTCAGCCAGCGTCATCAATTGCGGGCGCTGCACGTCGAACAGGATGTGCTCGCGCCTGGCACCGCGAATTTGTTGAATATTGATCACACCCCGGTGGCGCTACACGCCTGCGGTGATCTGCATGTGCGGTTGATCCAGCTCGCCAGCGCGGCAGGTTGCAAACAATTGGCCATCGCGCCCTGCTGTTATAACCGGATCAATCATTCGGCCTATCAGCCGCTTTCCTCGGTCGGTTTGCGATCCGACCTACAACTGTCCCTCGACGATCTCGCCCTGCCCATGAGCGAAACCGTCACCGCTGGCGCTCGCGTGCGACGTCAACGCGACACCTCCATGGCCCGGCGCCTGGGGTTCGACTTGCTGCAACGGCAACTGCGCGGCGTCGATGAATACCTGCCTACCCCCTCACTGCCGAGTGCCTGGCTGGAAAAATCCTTTGCCGAGTACTGCCATCATCTGGCCGCACTGAAACAGTTATCCACAGTCGGCTCGCAAGACTGGTCCGCTCTCGAAGCCGCTGGATGGCAACGCTTGGCGCAAGTACGCAATCTGGAGCTGCTGCGCGGACTTTTCCGACGCCCGTTGGAGCTTTGGCTGGTCCTCGACCGAGCCGTTTTCCTTGCCGATCAGGGGTACAACATTCGCCTCGGGACCTTCTGCGAAACACCGCTCACGCCACGTAATTTCCTGCTCTTGGCGGAACGCCCGTAAAAGCCACAGCCTGTGGATAACTCTGTTGATGAAAATATCGTGGATCCAATATCTACAGCTGTTTCAAGGGTGAAACGGAACTGTTCATTTTTCGTACACACACGAAAAAATCCTGAAAAACAGGGATTTGCGCACAAATGAGAACAGGTCCACAAAAACACTGGTGAGCGCAGAATGCCACCGCCGCCGTTGTGCATAAGCATTCAACGCAAAGGACATAAGCGCCTAAACCCGGACCTCAGGTGGGGAAAATTGCACCGCCTCCCGACTCTTGTTATACAAACACGCAAGGACGCCATCAGCGCGGCCACGAACAAGAAAATTCGACCGACAGGATGCGACAGTGACGTTCATTTCCTACGCACAGAACTTCGAAGACATACGCCTGTGGCGCGCCCTCAAAACCGTCGAGAACGGCTTCTATATCGACGTCGGCGCCAACGACCCCACCCATGACTCGGTCACCAAAGCGTTCTACGACCATGGCTGGACCGGCATCAACATAGAACCGATGCCCAACTACTACGAAGCCCTGTGCCAGCAACGTCCCAAAGACACCAATCTGCAATGCGTGGCCGGCGAAAGCGCCGACAGCCTGACCTTCTACGGCATCGCCGGCACCGGCCTCTCGACCGTCGACCCGGCCATGGCGCAAATGCACAAAGATGCCGGCATGGACGTGCGCAGCCAAACCGTCCAGTCCCGCACCCTGACCTCCATCTGCGAAGAACACGCACAGGGCCGCCCGATCCACTTCCTGAAAATCGACGTCGAAGGCCACGAAGAAACCGTGCTGCGCGGCATGGACTTCACCCAGTGGCGGCCGTGGGTCATCCTCATCGAAACCCCGTGGGACCGCGACCAGACCTGGGAAACCCTCGTCACCGACGCCGGCTATCAGTCCATCCTGTTCGACGGCATCAACACCTATTACCTCGCCGAAGAACATCTGAATCTGAAACCCGCCTTCGACATCCCGCCCTGCAACCTGGACGAATTCCAGTTCTGCAAAGGCCACAACTTCAGCCACCCCGTCGGCGACGCCGAACAGCAACTCGCCGCCGCCCTGCAACGCGCCGAACAGGCCGAAGCACAGCTGCGCGCGATGCAAAACAGCCGCACCTGGCAAGCCCTCCAGAAACTCAAGAAAACCCTGCTGCGCGCCTGACCTGACGCCTGCGCAAAAATAGTCTGAATTCAGGGGTTTACAGAACCAATCCAATCGCTATAATCGTCGCCCAACACGCCGGTATAGCTCAGTTGGTAGAGCAACTGACTTGTAATCAGTAGGTCCCGGGTTCGACTCCTGGTGCCGGCACCATATAGATCAACAACTTAGGCTCACCGACAGGTGGGCCTTTTTTGTTTCTGGCGAACAATGCTCCTTTTGGTCACAGCTTTGGTCACAGCTTCTCATTTGATTGGGACCGGAAGCTGCCCATCATGTCAGGCCCCCGTGACCAGAAGTAGCGTGTGTCTTAAGCCGCATGGATCAAGATTGGACGATGTGATGGCCCTAGCGAAGGAAGCCTATTCGAGCTCCAAGCCGCGCAGCGCCTTATCGAAGGATTTTGTATTTTTAACTTCGAAGCAAAGGCAGTACATTTGCGCGACATCATTAATGGGGCTCAGCTCTCCCACGCCTGAAGGGCGAAATTCTTCTATCCGTACCTCCGCCGAAATCACAGCACTTTTGCGCCTGGCGGCTGATCTTGAGCGCCGCGTGTTGCGATTGATGGTCAAGACTTGGCGGTGGAGGTACGCGCACGATTGATTCTGGACCGCCCAGCGGGGTATTCCCCTGAGGCGAATGCTTGACGTCACTGTGATGGGCCATTGCTAGCTGCCTATCCGCGACACCAAAGCTTCTATGACGGCAGGACGATGCATGACAATGAGTGAATACCAGATCGAGCAGGGCCTGCTCGCCAAGCTAGGCGACCTCAAGTACACCTATCGCCCAGCCATCCGCGACCGCGCCGCGCTCGAAGCCAACTTTCGCGAAAAGTTTCAGCAGCTCAACCGTGTCAATCTCACAGATGAAGAATTTTCACGTCTGCTAGAAGAGGTTGTCACGCCTGATGCGTTCACCGCTTCTCAAACGCTCCGCACTCGCAATAGCTTTATTCGCGAAGATGGCACGCCGTTGAACTATACCCTTGTTAATATTGAGGATTGGTGCAAGAACAGTTTCGAGGTTGTTAATCA
Organism: Pseudomonas sp. GW821-FHT10C09; assembly: GCF_059415465.1. NCBI lineage: Bacteria > Pseudomonadati > Pseudomonadota > Gammaproteobacteria > Pseudomonadales > Pseudomonadaceae > Pseudomonas > Pseudomonas sp. GW821-FHT10C09. The sequence continues at coordinate 13,729 of NZ_JBWKNG010000027.1, read as the reverse complement.
GCTGCGAATCAACACCAATAACAGCCATCACCGCTTTGACGTCATCCTGCTCATCAACGGTGTGCCGGTCGTACAGATTGAGCTAAAAATGCTGGGCATTAATCCGCGCCGCGCTATCGAGCAAATCGTCGAATACAAAAACGATCCTGGTAACGGTTTCAGCCGCACGCTGTTGTGCTTCACGCAGGTGTTTATTGTCAGCAATCGTGATTCAACTTACTACTTCGCCAACAACAACGCCCGCCATTTCAGCTTCAACGCCGATGAGCGCTTCCTCCCTATTTACCAATTTGCTGCGCTGGATAACACTAAATTAAGTGGGCTCGATGAGTTTGCCGATGCGTTCCTGCCCAAGTGCACGCTCGGTCAGATGATTAGCCGTTACATGGTGCTGGTCGCAAGCGAGCAGAAATTGCTCATGATGCGGCCCTATCAGATCTATGCCGTTAAAAACATCGTCAAGTGCATCGAAGAAAACAGCGGGAACGGATACATCTGGCATACCACGGGCAGTGGCAAGACGCTAACCAGCTTCAAAGCCTCCACCCTGCTCAAGGCCCATCCAAACATTGAAAAGTGCCTCTTCGTAGTCGATCGCAAAGATCTCGATCGCCAAACACGCGAGGAGTTTAACCGCTTCCAGGAAGGCTGCGTCGAAAGCAATACCAACACCAGCGAGCTGGTCCGCCGCCTGCTTTCCGATGACGCGGCTGACAAGGTCATCGTTTGTACCATTCAGAAATTGGGCCTAGCGCTGAACGAGAATAGCAATCGTAACAAGAACATGGAAAAGCGTGGCCTCGCGACATACGCTGACCAGCTCGAAGCATTGCGCCACAAGCGCATCGTGTTCATCTTCGACGAGTGCCACCGCTCCCAATTCGGAGAGAATCACCAGACCATCAAGGAATTCTTCCACAAGGCTCAGCTCTTTGGCTTTACCGGAACACCAATTTTTTCGGACAACGCGACTATCAAGCAGATTACGGGTGAAGAGCAGACATTGAAGACCACGGAAGATCTCTTCCAGCAATGCTTGCATGAGTACACCATCACCCACGCAATTGAAGACCGCAATGTTTTAAAGTTTCACGTTGACTACTTCAAGCCCGACGGCACGAACCCACCAAAACAGGGCGAGAAGATCGCCAAGCGCGCCATTGTCGAAGCCATACTTGCCAAGCACGGCGCTGCTACGGGCGCACGCAAATTCAACGCAATATTCGCCACAGCATCCATCAATGATGCCATCGAGTATCACACCCTATTTGAAGAGATTCAGGCAGAGAAACAGCAAAAGGAGGCTAATTTCACACCGCTCAGTATTGCAGCCGTATTCTCTCCGCCGGGCGATGTGAGTTCTGACGTGCGCCAGTTGCAGGAGGATCTTCCCACCGAGCTGGAAGACAACAAGCAGGAACCAGATGCCAAAAAGGCAGCATTGCAGGCCATCATCGCCAGCTACAACGCCCGTTTTGGCACGAATCACCGAATCGAGGAATTCGATCTCTACTATCAGGACGTGCAGCAACGCATCAAGGATCAGCAATGGCCCGATTCTGATCTACGCAAAGCTAACTCCAGTGTCCTGGAGCATAAGATTGATATAACTATAGTCGTCGACATGCTACTCACCGGCTTCGATAGCAAGTACCTAAATACACTCTATGTCGATAAAACTCTCAAATACCACGGTCTCATTCAGGCCTTTAGCCGCACCAACCGCGTGTTGAATGGGACCAAGCCTTTTGGCCACATCTTTGACTTTCGAGGACAGCAAGAGGCGGTGGACGCTGCCATTGCGCTTTTTTCGGGCGCAAAGAACGATGAGGCGCGTGAAATCTGGCTGGTAGACAAAGCCCCTGCTGTCATAGAAAAGCTTCGAGAAGCAGCACTCGGCCTTCACTGCTTCATGGAGGCATACGGGCTGTCAGGCAAACCAGAAGAGATCGCCAACCTCAAGGGCGACGAAGCACGCATCGGCTTTGTTGAAGCCTTCAAGCGGGTGCAAAAGATGCAAACTCAGCTCGACCAGTACACTGACCTCACATCCGCGCAGGTAGATGCTATACAGGTCATACTCCCACCTGACGAACTCAACGCCTTCCGCGGCCAGTACTTGGAAACGGCAAGACGCCTCAGGGACGAGCGGGCCAAGCCCGGTGATGAAAAGCGCGAGAAGCTGGACCAGGTTGATTTCGAGTTCGTGCTCTTCGCTTCCGCCACCATCGATTACGACTACATCATGAAGCTGATTGCCGACTTCTCCACTAAGAAGCCCGGCAAAGCCACCATGAGCCGTGAACAGTTGGCCAGCCTGATCGCGATCGACGCCAAATTTATCGACGAGCGCGAAGACATCACCGAATACGTGATGAGCCTCACTGCCGGCGAGGGGTTAGACGAGCGCGCCATCCGTGCCGGCTATCAGCAATTTAAAGCAGTGAAAACCATCCATGAACTGACCGAGCTCGCTACCAAGCACGGCTTGTCCCCTACGACGCTGCAAAGCTTTGTGGATGGTGTGCTCGAGCGCCGCATCTTCGACGGCGAACAACTCACCGAACTGCTCGCCCCGTTGGAGCTCGGCTGGAAAGCCCGTGCGCAGAAGGAGCTGGCTCTGATGAGCGAGCTGGTGCCGTTGCTAAAGAAACGCGCCGGAGGCCGAGAGATTTCAGGCCTCCAGGCCTATGAGGATTGAACAATGGCGAAAACAAGTAAGGCACCGGCGGTTCCGAAGTTAAGATTTCCCGAGTTTCAGGGGCGTGGCAATTGGGAGTACGCCCCTTTAGGCCAACTTTTTTCCGAGCGACAAGAAGCGGGTTTCACTAACCTTCCTCTTCTCTCACTTATGGACAAGGAGGGAATAGTTCCCCAGGACGCGACCAATCGGAAGAATAATTCAAGCGCAGACAAGTCTAAATATCTGAGAGTCGTGCCCCGTGATATAGCCTATAACACGATGAGGATGTGGGAGGGGAGGAGCGCCTACGTCGGAATCGAGGGACTGGTCAGTCCGGCCTATACGGTGTGTGCACCGGCCGAAGGCACTTGCAGTCTTTTCTTTACGTTTTATTTCAAGACGGCTTCGTTGATACGCCTTTTCAGGCAGTTTTCGCAAGGCCTCGTGAAGGATACATTGAATTTAAAGTACCAAGCATTTTCTCAAATTGAAGTTGCATACCCTAAAGACGAGAACGAGCAAAAGAAAATCGCGGACTGCTTGATGTCGCTGGAAGAATTGATTGCTGCGCAGGGGCAAAAAGTTGAGTCTTTGAAGTCCTACCAACGCGTTCTGATGCAGCAGGTCTTCACCCGCGAACGCGAGACTCTCCCTCGCCTTCGCTTTCCAGAGTTCCTCGACGCGCCCGAGTGGGAACCGACAAGTCTGGATGCCTTGGTGGACTTTCAATCGGGTGGTACTCCATCGAAGGCCAATCCTGAATTTTGGAATGGCTCAACTCCGTGGATCTCTGCCAAAGACATGAAGCGGCTGTTCCTAACCGACTCCGAGGACCATATTTCGGCCTCTGCCATCGACAGCGGAGCGAAGTTAGTTCCCGCAGGTACGGTGCTCATACTGACGCGAGGTATGACGTTGCTCAAAGATGTTCCCATCTGCGTATTGTGTCGGGAGATGAGCCTTAACCAAGATGTGAAAGCTCTTCGGCCAAAGGGCGAAATGGAAGGTCTTTTTGTTGCGTTCTTGCTTCTGGGAAATAAGCAACGCTTGTTAAAGATGGTCGACATAGCAGGGCATGGAACTGGGAAATTGGATACTGACAAGCTCAAGGCTCTCACGCTGAAGATTCCAAAACCTGCCGAACAGCAGCGGATCACTCAATTTCTTTCTTCGCTAGACTCTCAGATTGAAGCGGAAGCTAACAAGCTCGTTGTGCTGAACATCCATAAAAATGGCTTAAGGCAGCAACTCTTCCCAGTCTTGGAGGGGAAATGACACTCGAAGAAATCGCTATATCACTTCGCGATGACGCTACGCGGATAACGCTTGCGTATGCATTCAACGCAACTGGCAAGACACAACTAAGCGTGGCGTACAAGAACGCTACAAAGTTAGCGGACGGCAGCCACACGGGGGTCTACTATAACGCTTACAGCGAAGACCTTTTTGTCTGGGATAATGATGAGATAAATAATGGCGCGGAGATTCGGCTGACTTTGTTGTCGAGCAGTCTCAGCAAGTTCCACGCTCTGCTAACAGAAGATAATATTCGTGAGAAGCTAAGGGCCTACAAGCCAAAGTTTGGATTCTCTTTGAACTTACACGAAGACGATCCGGAGAAGGGAATTGAGTCAATTGAATTCTTTATCCCGAACCCGAACCCGGACGAGCCTCAGAAGCCCATTAAGTTGTCGCGGGGAGAAGAACGTATCTTTGTTTGGTGTTTCTTCCTTGCTCTGTTCGAGGTTGAAGGTTGGGCCGACAAGCAATCGAGTCACTTTTTTATTGATGATCCAGTGTCCAGCCTTGACGACCACAACATTTTCGTAACGGCTGCGACGCTATTCGATCTAATCGAGAGCCAGTTCGAAAAGCGCAAAATAATCGTGACTACGCATCATATTGGATTGTTCTCGATCCTTAGCGACTGGCTTGGCAAGGGTGAGAAGAGTAGTAAATTCAAGAAACACACAAAGCACTACACCCTTAGCGCGAAATCGGGCGAGCTTGTGCTAGAAAAGTGTGAAAAAGACGTGTTCCTATACCATTTGCAAATGCTCCAGGTTCTGACCACCGCCCATAAAGCCAAAGATATTCGAGCATATCACTTCGCAATGCTGCGGCAGGTTCTAGAAAATGTAGCATCGTTTCTTGGCGTTGGGCAGTTTAGTTATGTATTGAGTCAAGTCGGCATAAAAGACCCTAATCGGGTGGCGGATATAGTAAATGCTCTATCGCACAAAAAGGTCTATTACTACGAGTCGGATGTCGTTGTTCAAGACAACTTGGATATTTTTGATGAGGTCATGAAAGGCCTTATCGAAAAATATAACTTCGTTTTGCATGCGGATGCGTCGTGATAAATGAACGAATTGATGCTCTATTCAGCCAAATGCAAACGTAGCCGAATTAGGCTCTGGGCCGGAAGGCCGACGGTCCACCTGCTGCTTACGAAGATGGCTGAGCTGTGCTTCAGGCACTGCAAGCCCATCCCCACAAGTCTCTCACGCCAGAACGGGGATCAGATCATTAGCCAAAACGATACTATATTGGTCCCTTCTCCGGGCATTCTGCGAAACTTGCGAAGGGAGCGCGCCGCCACTTCGTTTTATCTCGAATATGACCAGTGCTGCAATCAGAAAAAGGTGCGCCAAGCCGATGCGCAAGACGACACCGAGCTGAAATCACTGGAAAACACACTCAAGAAACTACCAAAACCATGACCGAACAAGACCAGAAACAGATGGGCAAGACCCTTTGGGCAATTGCCGATCAATTGCGCGGGTCAATGAACCCCGACGATTTTCGCGATTACATGCTGTCCTTTCTCTTCCTGCGCTATCTCTCGGACAATTATGAGCAGGCGGCCAAGAGGGAGCTAGGGCCGGATTATCCGACAGTAGCGCAAGACGTGATGGAGCAATCAAAAGCCGAGATACCTCTTCAGATCTGGTACGAAGAGAACGCCAGCGATGTGGCGGAGTTTGAAAAGCAGATGCGCCGCAAAGTGCACTATGTAATCAAGCCCACTTACCTGTGGAACAACATTGTCCGCCTGGCTAAATCTCAAAGCAGTAAGCTGCTCGACACCCTGCAGAGCGGTTTCAAGTACATCGAGAATGAGTCCTTCCAAAGCAACTTCCAAAGCTTGTTTTCAGAGATCAACCTTGCGTCGGACAAGCTGGGCCGTCAGTACTCTGAGCGCAACGATAAGCTATGCTCAATCCTCTCGGAGCTGGCTCGCGGCATGTCGCTGTTCTCCACCGACACAGATACGCTGGGCGATGCCTACGAATATTTGATCGGGCAGTTCGCGGCGGGTTCAGGCAAGAAGGCAGGCGAGTTCTACACGCCTCAGCAGGTATCGAACATTCTCTCCGCCATCGTAACGCTCGACGGCCAGGCACCCGAGACCGGCCCGCGCAAGAAGCTGGATAGTGTATTGGATTTCGCCTGCGGCTCGGGCTCGCTGCTCCTGAATATACGGCACCGCTTGAAGGATGCGGGCGGCAGCATCGGCAAGATTTATGGGCAGGAGTACAACGTCACCACATACAACCTGGCACGCATGAACATGCTGCTGCATGGGGTGAAAGATACCGAGTTCGAAATCTACCACGGTGACACGCTTACCAACGCCTGGGATTACCTACGCGAGACTAACCCGGCGAAAAAACCCCAGTTTGACGCGGTGGTGGCTAATCCGCCATTTAGCTATCGATGGGACCCTAGCGACACCATCAGCGAAGACATGCGATTCAAAAATCACGGTGTGGCACCGCGGAGTGCGGCGGATTTCGCTTTTTTGCTACACGGGCTGCATTATCTGAAAGATGATGGTGTGATGGCCATTATCTTGCCACACGGCGTACTTTTTCGTGGTGGTGCGGAAGAACGCATTCGTCGCAAGCTGCTGCAGAATGGGCATATTGATACCGTGATTGGCTTGCCGGCTAACCTATTCTATTCAACTGGCATTCCAGTCTGCATTCTGGTGCTGAAAAAGTGCAAAAGGTCGGATGATGTGCTGTTTATCAATGCGGCCGAACATTTCGAGAAGGGCAGGCGGCAGAATCAGCTGGCAGATCGGCATATAGAACAAATCATCGAGACCTACATGCATCGCCCCACGGAAGTACCGCGCTATGCGCGGAGGGTAAGCATGGAGGAGATCGAGAAGAACGATTTCAACCTGAATATATCTCGGTACGTCAATACGGCAGCGGCGGACGAGGTGATAAATCTGACGGCCGTTCGTGGCGAGCTTGTGGTACTGGATAAGAAGATCAAGACGGCTACAGATAAACACAATAAGTTTCTTAAGGAACTTGGTCTGCCACCACTGCCGTATGGTTCGGAGGCATTAGAGTAATAGCTATTAGGTTGGTGCAGCACGGTGAGTTCACACTGCAACAAGATTTGAACCCAGTGCACTATGCTGCACCTACCAAAGAAATCGCTGAAAGTCAGTTAATGATATTACGTTCTTGACGCTCAAGCAGGTGCAAAACAACCTGACTGGCAATCGTCACAGGTTTGAGGTCAATGCACTGCATAACTGGCAGCACCGAGCCAAGCACTGAGCTAATGCGAACTTTCAAAAAAATGCAGATGTAACTATCAATTCATCGAGCCTAAACGAGAGAGACAGTAACGGCCGCTTAGTCTGTACGGCTGAGCGTGTGCTTTTGGCCGATTTCTACCTGTTACGAGAGCGAGAGAACAACCCTAACTGACAGCGGCGTAAGGCAGAAATCTACCGTGGCTTCGCATTCAGACACTGGCCAAGTCCCTGATCCTGAGGACTGTGGTGGTTGAGCAGTTGGCGTGCCTGGCTGTTGCGCGAATGCCAAGGCCTGCACCGAGCAGTTCCGTAACGCGCTTGTGCAGATCTTCATCAATAGGCCGGCCCTGATACTTACCTGCAGCTTTGGCCTTCTCGATACCTTGGGCCTGACGCTCGCGGCGTTGCTCGTAATCCTTGCGCGCAATGGCTGCCATCATTTCCACCAGCATCGAGTTAATAGCGCCAAGCATCCGCCCGGTGAACTCGTCGCCCTTCGTGTCCTGCATTCCCTGGTGACTGGTCGGGAGGTCGAGCGCGACGATACGCAGGCCCTTGGAATCAATCGTGGCTTTGAGCTTCTGCCAATCCTCCACCGGCAAGCGGGAAAGCCGGTCTATCGACTCCACCAGCAGCACGTCACCCTTGCGCGCATCTTTAAGCAGACGCAGCAACTCGGGCCGGTCTGCGGAGGCGCCGCTGGCATTCTCCAGATACACGCTCGCAATGTCCTTGTGATGGTCGCTGGCGAACTGTTCAAGCGAGGCCTGGGCGCGGCTGGCGTCTTGCTCTTCGGTTGATGCTCGGAGATATGCGCGGATGAACATGATGTGCCTCACGTATCAGTTAGGGTGTTCTACTAATACTGTTGCACTATGGGTGTCACTTATCAAGCGGAAATGGCAAATAAATTTGAATACGCCCGTATCAGCTAAGGCATACCCATAAAAAACAACGAAAATTCACTTGTTCTCGCCCAAAAATCAATTAAGATCTTAATTGCGCAGTTAAGCGCTTAATTGTTTTCGGTGGTGATTTATGGCGGCTCAAGCTCGCGTTACGGTTGTAGAAAATGTTGAAAAGGTCTTCCCAAATGGATGGAGACTCTGCTTCCAGTGGTGTATCTACAATTACGCTGAAGGTACTCAACAACGAGGCTATCGCTTCATTTGGAAGCGTAAAGACGGGTCTCTTCAAGCAGCCCGTGGTCAAGCACGCCTGCCCAATATGGCGCTAATCACCGAGCTGGTGGAAAAGGCTAAACAGCAGGGATGGGGCTATGAAGGCGAAGAAATGGCTGATGCGAACGAATAAGCCGTTTTTCATTCAAAACCCGCTACGGCGGGTTTTTTATTGGATGCAGAGGTCTACCACGTCACGCTGCGATCAGACGATAGCTAAATCTTGCATGTCGGCTTCGTACCGGTCAAAGCGATTCCATCCGAGCAGTTTGATGATTTCCATAGCCTTGGATTCGAAAGGCGGGGTTAGTGAGAAAATCCCTTCATGATGCGAATCCAAAATTGCGAATAGGTCTACCCATCCACTTTTGCGCAAAACCGGCGTTTTGGTCGCGCTTGTCTCTTCGTAGTGCATTGCTTGATTACGCCCAATCCAAATCAGATCACGCACACACGAACCCGATATCTCTCGTCCTTGCAGTTCGCAATCATCGATCGATACGCCATGACGGATGGCAATGGCCTGCTTCGCAATCTGAAGCACCGTACCGGCAAGGATATTGATCGTTAGATCTGTCGACTTGATGGCAGCTTCAGACGCGGCAAGCTTCAGTTTTTGCCGGGTCAACGTTTCTGCTGCTGCTTCACGAAGCACAGTGCCGTTACTCTCTAGGAAAGCGATCTCTTTCTGCTGACGGGATCGGGTATCTTCGTACTGTTCCTTCTGCACTACCTGAGTCCAAAGCGATTCAAAAATCATGACTAGGGTCGGTTGGGTTTGGGTGTAAAAAGTGCGAGCTTCTTCAATCCTGTTTTCCATGGTCACTCCGCTGTCCTTGATAGTTTTTTTAGCAAAAAAAACCGCCTCAACCGAAGCTGAAGCGGTCTTACGTTCGCGACCTGGTTACAGGTCGTCGAAGCGATCACGCAGCAATTCGAAAACGTGATGAACACGTAAACAAACCACTACGAAATCCCACGCATGTTTGAAGTATTTCGACATGCGTTGGCCCTCCCGTAGTTGGGCCAACCTCCAGTACGCTTAACCCGGAAAACGCGTACCTTTGGGATCACGTGAATGCTCCCTGTGAGGCGGCTAAGCTGTTGGCCTCTCGTGTTGCTCCGGCACGGATTCCTAGCCCGTGGTGAGAGGTTCGGTTCGCATCAAAACTTGGCAAAGAGCATCAAGTAAGAATCGCGAAACTGCCGGTATGTTAACGAATTTTTCGAGCCAAAAAGCAGCAAAAGTAAAAAAAAACGCAAAACTCATTTCACCGGATGTGCACAGCAGTTGCCCGGCAGTATTGCGAATACTGCCGGGCAACTGCTCTTCAGTAGGCGCACTACTGCATGGCACCACGCGACGTTGCGACGTAAAAACCCGCCAACCCTTGTAAACACTGGGTGCGCGTGCTGTGCGCCACTAATCGTTAATTATTGCGCGCACTTGCGTCTGCTTGTATTCTTCTTTGCACGTGAATGCTCCCTGTGAGCCGCCATCCGATCTCCTAATCGGGTTGGCCACGAAAAAACCGCCCTCCTAGGCGGTTTTTTTTTGTCTGTATGTCAGTGGTCGTAGCCGGCCTATTTCGACATACCTATAACTGCCGTAGTCGCATGATTGCGCCTGTGATGTCTTGAGCAATCCGATCCAGCGTTTCCATGGCCGCAATTGCGTTGGCGGCAACGCTCCCCACACCATTCTCAGAAATCCACTTGGTCACCTCCTCAATGGCCGCACACATGGCGTGCTGGTTGTGCAGGAGTAGTGTGAGTGCGTCTGCTGTGGCTATGTTGGCTTCGGAGTTATCTGACATGGGAATCATCCTTGAGTAACTGGTGCGGGAAGACTAGCTGAACTCGCCATTGGCTTGAGCCACTTCTCCAAATCCGCTGACGCTTGGGCAACTACACTGACTTGACCACCCATTTGCATTCGACCTAACCAACTATCTGCGCGGATTTTACCCGCCCCCTTAGCAAACATTACCGGCAGTGAACGACCCAAAGCGAAAGCTCGGAAGAGTTTAGAAAATCAGGGGTAACGTTATTTTTCGTTACAATTGCTACCCATTTTTCTTGCGAAGTATGACTTGATGGAAGACGCTGCAATTTCTACTGAAACTAAACAACGTAACGCTCCGCTTACCGTTGAAGAAGCACGAGAGCGACTGTTGATCTACGGCTTACATCTGAAAAGCGTGCATCCCGATGGCCGCATTACTACGACGACGAATGTCGACGTCACTTGTGCAGCCGACCACATCATGACACGCATGTATGGACACCTTCGTAGGCGTGGCTGTCCTGATTGTAATTCTCCTTTTGGTGAGCGACTGCTGTATGCCTTGCTACGGCACTATTCTGTAGGCTCCGATGACTGGTGTTCCAAGCCCATTGTGGGTTTGGACCCGCTGAACCCGCAAAGACGACTGATTTTCGATGCGGCCTCCGAATCGCGCCAAGTTGCGTTCGAAAACCATTCCGACTATCACGATCCCGGCAAAGGTGTGTCAATATTCCACCAACGAATCCCAGCGCTAGAACGACATCGGCTAGATTCAATCAAAGAGGCTCGGGATAACGGCGGAATCCACACCCAAGGACCTATGAAAGGCTGGCGTGTGGGAACGGTGTGGTTTGACGGCCCTCGCATTAACACTTTCGGTCAGAACTATCTTCCTCAGGTGCTCAAGGAGTTCAAAACTGCCGCATTTTCTGTAGGTTTGCTACTTCGCCAAGATGGTATTGAGATCGCCCCACTGGAGCTTTACCGCGAGCTGGGTCGTACTGCAACTGCTAAAGTTCCAAGCGACCTCACCCTGATCGGTCCATGGCTAGGACGAACCAGGCAAACTCAGTGGCGGCATACTTGCGGGGGCGAGTTTGGAGCAGTAGTGCTCGATCTGGAAAATATTTCGCTAGATAAAACAGGTTGTCCGTTTTGCGACCGAGAGGGCCACGCCGGTATGTGGTTGGGCTTTTTGGATCGCCTCTTAGAGCGGGGTTACAGATATGCGGGCGTGAACCAGCTGTCCATTCGCACTGAATTTCAAACATTAACCCTCAAATGCGAGCGACACCCTAGAGCTAAAGTGGAGGAATGGACTCGATCCAAATTGTACCAGTGGCTATTTAGCGGGCCTGAAAGCGGAAAAAGTTTTCCACCCCCTTGTGCGGAATGTGCCAAAACTCACCGAAATGTTGTTGCGAAAAAGGAAAAGGCACGACGGCAAGATGCTCGAATTAAAGTAGGCGAGGAACTCCGGCGATATAACCATAAGATGGTGACAAATTATCCATCATCAAAACGAGACCCTATTACGAAAAAGGTCTTACAGGTGAAAAACCTTATACAATGTCTCGGATGCGGACATTACCGCGAGGAAGGCGTAGCGCAATTACTGCAGAAAGCCCGACAGGCCGGGAAAATTAATTGCCCAGCTTGTAGCCCGGGGATCAAGGGACGTAAACCAAAATAATTGATGAGAATAAAAGCCAGCAATATGGCAGAAGCGACCAGTTGTGAACGGCCGCTTTCGGCTGTTAATTTACTTGTGCCGAACGTCCGTTGTTGGCCGATTGCTGCCTGGCGCGCCATTACTGCGAAGGCTCAATCCTGCAACGTTTGCAGATTTTCTAATCCAGCTTACCGCCATTTTCTTTCAGCGCACGGGCTTGCTCAATCAAACTGTCTAGATAGGCAAAATGGGCGTCGCAGTCAATCTCCGTAAATTTTTCATTGGCTTCAATGGCAAGAATCTTTTGGGCGAATTCTTCGCAGTACTCACCCTCAGCATCAACCATCTCGCCATCTGCAACCAAGCGAAACACCCACGCGCCATTCAGTTCTTGGACAGCCACGCTTCCCTTTTCCCGCAAGGTGCAAAGTGCTTCAAGGAGCTCCTCCTTTGCAGGCGGCTGGTGTGCCACACATACCCGCTCCCATAAACTTTGAATCTTTATGTCGGGCACTTGGCCAATGGTGGTCAGTATCGTCAGGGTAAGGAGCTCCATGTCTGCCTTCAGCATTCCATCCACATATTATTAGCGCTCCCGCATGCGATGCAAATGTTGTGCGAGGGCTGAGCCTAATGCATATCAGTGCAACCGGCATCCACCCCAATACGCTGGCCAGTCCAAGCGGGATAGGCAAGCTTTTAGAGAGTATGCAGGTTGCCACAGATAGGGTAATGCCCCTCGTAAAAGCTTATGGCATGTGCGTTTCACAAGGTCGAAAGCGGACGGACGTGTGAACGGCCCATACCGGTCGGCTATTTATCGGAATTGGCCCATATTTTATAAAATTGATGCAAAAATTTACCTAGAGCTCAATCTCATCTGATTCGGTGCGCTTGTAGATTGCATGGTTGGATGAGTTTTTCCTCACGAACACCAGCCCAAATGCCTCTTGGTTCGCTCGCACGTAACGGCCCAGGCCTAGTCGTGATTCACGGTTAAGAACCTGCCAGGTGTCGTGTCCGATAACCTGCTGAATGTTGAATTCGAAACCCATCGGTAAGGATTTAACCTTGTCCTTGAGCATCGCAGCTGCAGTCTCGAATGGCGTCAATTCCGTTAAAACGTGGGTGCCCAGCGCCTGTACGATTGCCTGCACGGGGTCAGCCTGCTCACGCGCCCATTTTTCCAGGACGCCGGTTAATTCCAAGTGGACTTGTAGAGTCATGGTTACACCAGGTGATCTTCGCGGCGGCGGTACATCGAGCGAGTACCCTGATGTTCATCGAACTCCAACGAGAAATACTCCAGGTTCTTGGCTACATGCTTGCCGAACAAGTTGCCAATGCCATCCAGACGCTCCCAGATTTCTTCGCCGACTAGCTTGCGCACATGGCTGACCTGACCCTTCTGAAGTGAACGTGCATTCATACGCAACGCCGCTTCGGCCAAAAACCAAGCCTCGAAATGGGCATCGGCGGGGGTAGGTACGTGACGATTGTCCATGGGTGCATCTCCTCGTTGTTGAGGTCTCGAATTCTGCCCATCTAAGGCATCTGTGTCAATCTTAGGCCTCTAAGACATCTAAGATGAATTGAGCAATCGCAACAACGGGAGTATCCAGAGGAATGACCAACCTCAACATGTACCTGACCCCTCCACTCGGCTTGCTGGGCCGCCAGCAGGCTTGATCGGGTGCTTGACGCTGTCGTGCTACCCCCATGGCTTTTGGCTGCACGACTATTCCATTGCTGTATGTCCCCTTTTGGCCGATTCTGTTGAAAAAGTAGCTCCCCTGTCTGGCCTGCGGCAAAATTGCTTCATTGGCCGGCGGGGGATCAC
>NZ_JBWKNG010000026.1:0-97092 GCF_059415465.1 Pseudomonas sp. GW821-FHT10C09 | reverse complement strand
TGCGTCAACAGTCAGAATCGAGCCTAGTCCCTCCTCCTCCCTTCAAGTCCTACCATACAAGCGAGCCTGCTCGCGATAGCGGTGTGTCAGTCAACAGAGATGTTGAATGTGCCGTCCCCTTCGCGAGCAGGCTCGCTCCCACACTGGATTGTTGCCGGGAACAATATTTGTGTACGACCTGGACTAACTGTGGGAGCGAGCTTGCTCGCGATAGCGGTGTGTCAGTCAACAGAGATGTTGAATGTACCGCCCTCATCGCGAGCAAGCTCGCTCCCACAATTATTGAATCAAGCCAGCAATGCCGTGAGGTCGTTATACAACGCCTCGGGGATCTGCACGCCCTCCACCAAGCTACGCGCCCGCGCCTCGTATCGGCGTTGGGAGGGCAAGCGTGCGCCCTGCCCTTCGATCCCTTGGAACAACGCTTCGGCCCTGGCCAGATGCACCTCCGTCGAGTCCCCCAAAAAGCGCCGTGGATCCAGGGCAATAATCAATTCCCCATGGTACGGCGACGATTTGCTGCCCGCGTCGTAAGCCAGCGATTCGGCACTGGTCAGGTCGCCGATCAAAGGCCCGGCAATCAACTCCACCATGGCCGCCAGCGCCGAGCCCTTGTGCCCGCCGAATGTCAGCATCGCGCCGCTGTCGAGTACGACGTTGGCATCGGTGCTGGGCTGCCCTTGTGCGTCGACGCCCCAGCCCTCGGGAATCGCTTTGCCGGCACGGCGGTGCAGTTCGATGTCGCCACGGGCGATAGCGCTGGTGGCGAAGTCGAACACGAAAGGATCCTGTCCCTGACGGGGCCAGCCGAAGGCAATCGGGTTGGTGCCGAACACCGGCAAGCGCCCACCGGCCGGGGCCACCCAGGCGTGACTCGGATTACACGCCAGCGCCACCAGGCCGGCAGCGGTCAATTGCTCGATCTCTACCCACAGCGCCGAGAAATGCACGCAGTGATTGATCGCCAACGCCGCAATCCCGTTGGCTCGGGTTTTCTCCTTTAGCAGCGGCAAACCCGCCTGAAACGCCAACTGCGAAAAGCCGCCACCGGCATCCACCCGCACAATCGACGGTGCCTGGTTGATCACCTCGGGTTGGGCCGTGGCCGAGACTTTACCGGCCCGCAGGGAATTGACGCACCCCAGCACCCGGTACAAGCCATGAGAGGCACAGCCATCGCGCTCGCCGGCAGTCACCGTCGCCGCCACCGCACGCGCATGGGCCAGGTTGAAACCGTTGTGCAACAGGATCGATTCGGCCAACGCATGGGCTTCGATCAGGGTCAGTCGGATCATGGTCATCTCCTTGAACAGACCGGTCAGGGTGGTCTATTCGAGGCGCCAGGGCTTGATGGGTTTGCACGGAGGGAGTGACGAAATCAGCACAGGCGACAGTGCAATATCAATCCATGCACTGTCGCCCCTGTCGATCAGGCCTTGGTGCTTCGTACCGCCGGCAGAACCACTGCTGATTTCCTCGCCAGCAGGTAGTAAAGAATACCCGGCACCACCAACCCGACGATCCAGGAAATATCCACGCCACCGAGCTGCGCGACCATCGGCCCGGAGTAGAAATGCGTGTCGACAAACGGCAGCTGGATCAACACGCCGCTGACATACACGCTGATCCCCAACACGTTCCAGCGACCGTAACGCCCGGCCGGGTCGGACAAGGCCGGGATGTCATAGCGCTCCTTGTTGATGAAGTAGTAATCCACCAGGTTGATCGCGCTCCACGGGGTGAAGAACGTCAGCAAAAACAGGATGAAATACTTGAACGAGTTGAGGAACGAGTACTGGCCGACCAACGCGAGCGTGGTCGATGTCGCGACGATCAGCAGCACAAATAGCATGCGCTGGCGGGCGGTGATTTCCAGGCGACTGCGGAAGCCGCTGATGATGGTGGCCACGCACATGAAGCTGCCATAGGCGTTCAGTGTGGACACGGTGACTTTGCCGAACACCACGCTCAGGTACAGCAACGACGCCATCACCCCGGTACTGCCCAGGCCGACGATGGTCGCCACTTCGTGACCACGAAAGTTGGCGCCGGCCAGTGCGGCGGCAAACACCCCCAGCACCATGGATGCCTGGGCGCCGAGCACAGTGCCGAGGCCGACGGCGGTGAAGGTTTTCCAGGAAGACGTGCTGCTCGGCAGGTAGCGCGAGTAGTCGGCCACGTACGGGCCAAACGCAATCTGCCAGGACGCTGACAGCGATACCGCCAGCAGGAACGTGCTCCAGCCAAAGTGGCGGTTCTCCAGGAGCAGGCCGATGTCGTTAAGCGTCATCAATCGGGTAAACAGGTAAGCGAAGGCGATGATGCCGAGCACGCTGGCCACACGCCCCACCAGGTGAATAACCCGATAGCCGAAGATCGTCAGGAACGTGATGCATGCGGCGAAAATCAGGATGCCGGTGCTGTCGCTGACGCTGATCAACTGGGCAATCGCCTGCCCCGACAACACCGCGCCGGTGGCGCTGAAACCGAGGTACATCAGGCACACCAGAACAATCGGGATCGCCGCGCCGTAGACCCCGAACTGCACACGGCTGGAGATCATCTGCGGCAGACCCAGTTTCGGTCCCTGGGCGGCGTGCAAGGCGACGACGGCACCGCCGAGCAACTGGCCGATCAGCAAGCCGATCAATGACCAGAACACATCACCACCCAACACCACGGCCAGCGCCCCGGTGACGATCGCGGTGATTTGCAGGTTGGCACCGAGCCACAGGGTGAACTGGCTGTAGAGGCTGCCATGACGCTCGGCCTCGGGGATGAAATCGATCGAGCGGGTCTCGATCAGGGGACTTCGTTGTTGGCTATCGCGGGGCTGGGTCATTATTTTTATTCTCTTCAAAGATAGAACGAATCCACACAACCCAATGTGGGAGCGAGCCTGCTCGCGAAGGCGGCGGCACAGTCAACATTGATGCAAGCTGACTCACCGCTTTCGCGAGCAGGCTCGCTCCCACAGGGAAGGTGTTTTACGCGTGGATCATTTTTGTTGTTCGGTCATCGCCACTTGGCCTACGAACGGCGCCTTGGCCCACACGACTTTGCCCCCCACTACGGTCATCAACACGCTGTTGCGGGCCAGTTCCTCTTCGGGCACCTGCATGAAGTTTTTATCCAGCACGATCAGGTCCGCAAACTTGCCCACCTCAACCGAACCCACAACGTTCTCCAGTTTCAGTTGCTCAGCGGCGTTGACGGTGATGGTACGCAGCACTTCGGCACGGGACAGCGCCGGGTCGGCATTCAGGCGACCCGCGTATTTGGGGCCATAGCTGTGCGGGTTCGTCGGATCACCGGAACGGGTCACCCCGACTTTCAACGCCAGGAACTCATCAAGCGGGTCAACCGGCCAGTCGCTGCCATAGGCCACGCGACCGCCCGCACGGGCGATGCTGCCCGAGGGCTCCATGCGCGCAAATCGAGTAGGGCCGAGGTGATCGCTGGTGCCGTCGACGGTAGACGGCGCTTGTTGCGCCCACTGGAAGGACATGTTGGCGGTCACGTCGAGGGCCTTGAAACGCCCATAGTCGGCGGGGTCCACGGACTCGTTGTGGGTGATGGCCGGGCGAAAGCCATTGCCGGGCAATTGCTGGCGCACGTATTCGATGCCGTCGAGTGAGTCACGCACGGCGCGGTCGCCGGTGGCGTGCAGGTGCGGGTCGAGGCCGGCCTGCACGGCTTGCAACAGCAGCGGCTTGAGCACTTGCGGCGGGAAGTACAACTCACCGACGTTTTTGCCCGGCGCCCATTTCGGTGCCTTCTCGGTGCCGGCGTTGTGCAGGTACGGCGTCAACATCGCACCGGTGTCCGCCGGTGCATTGATGATGCCATCCATGAACAATTTGACGTGACGCATGCTCACGCCGGGCGCGACTTTGGCTTCGCCCTGATCGTAAGTGGCGGCCATCGCCTTTGCCTCGGCGATGGTTTTCGCCGGGTCGGCGGCAGCGGCGGCCGGGTCCAGTTTGATCGCCAGCAAGGCGCGGGCGGTCAGTTCACCCGACTGCTGCAAGGTCGTGAAGGCTTTGCCGTTCTCCGGCCCCGACAAGGCATCGAAAAAACTGGTGATGCCTTGTTGGCGCATGGCGTCGAGTGCGGCGCGGGTCTGGTTGAGTTTTTCCGCATCGGTGGCCGGCGGCACCACGGCGGCCATCGCATCGGCCGCGCCGTCTTCGCAGATACCGGTGAGGTTACCGTCACTGTCGCGCACGTACTTGCCGTCACCGGGATTGGCGGTGTTTTTGTTGATGCCGGCGACGGCCAGGCCGCGCGAGTTGGTCAGCACGGTGTGGAAGTCAGTGGAACGCACCTGAATCGGCCGTTTGGTGTTGAGGGCGTCGAGCGTCGATTTATCCGGGTCGCCGTCGAGGCCGTCCATGCCCATGCGGTCCCAACTGCCGACTTCGAGCCAGACATCTGGCCCCTTGCCCTTGTCGGCATCCAGGCACGCCTGAATGGTGGTCTGGAACTCCTTGCGCGTCATGGTCTGGTATTTCAGGTCGCACAAGGTCATGGCGCGGCCGCCATCACCCGGGTGCATGTGCGCATCGATAAAACCCGGCATCAGCATGCGCCCCGCCAGATCGATCAACTGCGTTTGCTTGCCGATGTACGTCGCCGCCCCTTCGTCGTTGCCGACATAGACGATCTTCCCGCCCGTGACGGCAATCGCCTGCTGCACCGAGTTCTGGCCATCGACGGTGTAGACATAACCATTGCGCATGACCATGTCTGCCGGGGTCGAACCCTGGGTCTGGCACCCCACCAGCGCCACACCGGAAAATGCCGTGGTTGCCGCAATGGCGACAAAAAGCCTGGAGAATTTCAACTGCCTCACCTCTGTTTTTATAGTTTTGGAAGAGGCCCGAACAGCCTGCGCGCAAGCCCCTGATATGCAAGGCATACCCTAGCGTGCGCGGGCGTTGGAGGGACCTCCACAAATGAGGAGGGGTCAGTGATTCAAAGGGCTTCGCGGCGAGTTGTCTGTGCAGACAGGACAGAACCCAACTCAACCTTGCTTTTCACGCCCAACTGCAAATAGCAGTTGCGCAGATAAGTGCGCACAGTCGCAGGACTCAAGCCGAGGATCTTGGCGATCTCTTTATACGAATGACCGGCCGCGAACAGCATCGCCGCCGTCCGCTCCCGTGGCGCCAGCACCACACCGCGTGACTGGGTTTCGAGGGACAGAATGACGTGCTCCCCATTCGGGCTGAGGGTCAGCGCACAACGTCCCAGGCGCATGACGCTCGGCGCTTTTGGCAACTGGGCGATAACCTGCGCCGGCAGCATCGAACCGCTCCACCCCGGCACTTCACGCTGGATCGCCGCACACAGGCTGGCGCCGACGTACAGCAGCGTGCCGTCCATGCGCGCCACGCCAAAGTCGCTGGCACCGTTACCGGTGTCGATGCGAATCATGTCCTGCACCTGGAAGCGCCACAGCTGCAACAGGTGATCGCAGAAGGCTGAAAACAATGCGGCTTCGCCGTCGTTGAACCCCGATGCGTTTTCGCCGCGATAGAGGCAGACAAAAAACATCAAACCGCTTTCAGGCAACTCGAAGGTGATGCAGATCACGTGGTAGAGGTCATGACGGCGAGCGAAGGCGTCGACCTCCACATGGGGATCGGTGTAGCCACTGTCACGCACCACTGCGCCGGGTTGGCTCAGGGTGTCATGGGAGAACCGGTCGCTGCCCGCGCTCTTGTGCCATTCGGCGGCAAACGATTCGGGCAGATTTATGCGCCCGTGCATCCAGCTTTTCGGCGCCACATGGGCATCTGACGTGGACATCTCGCCCCACCACGCCGACGCAAACGGCACCAGTGTGCGAAAGGCTTGCAGCCCGTCTTCGATGAATTGCGAGGCGCCGCGCTCCCGAGCCAGTCGCCCGAGGTGCAATACGCATTGATTGAAGGCCTTCAGCGTCACCATCGACGGTGTGCCACCGACCTCGTTCCCCTCCTCCATCTTCTTGATCCTGTTGGCTGCGTGGCATTTTTTTCGACCATGCCACACGGGCAGTGATGACGTCCACAAGGCCCGTATTCATGCGCAAACCGGCAACAGTGTTTGTCCCTCGGGCGGCTGTTTGGAGCAGGGGCAAACCCCTAGCATCGTTCCTACCCCGTGAGCATTTGCAAACAGCTCTCAAGGTAGAAAACCAACCCGACCCTCCTCAAACGATACGGTGAACGCCATGAAACTTTCGAAATTCGCTCTTCTGCTGACACTGGCCAGTCTCGGCGCCCCCGCCTTCGCTGACGACAGTTCTGCAACGGCCGCAACTGCCAACACCCCGGTTGAAACCTATACCTACGACACCCACCTCGACATCAAACGCGTCATCAGCGTGTCAGACGTCGGCGACCAGTGTGGCCCGGTACCAGCACAAATGACCTACGAAGACTCGCGCGGCCAACGACATGTCCTGCAGTACCAAGTCATGGGCACCGGCTGTTCCAACGGTTGAGTACCGTGCAGACGATGGAGGGTCGACACTCCATACCGGCGGCACTGGCGTTTATCTGTTTTTACTTGAACCGACGATTTTTTCATCAGAGGCCAACAGGATCGGAATGTAATCCTTGAGAAAATCCACCCACGTCTTGATTTTCGCATCGACGAATTTGCGTGACGGGTAGATGGCAAACACATTCAGTTCTTCAAAATGATATTCGGGCAACACCCGCACCAAGGTCCCCGCTTTCAAACCTTCCACGGCAGATGCAATCGGTTGAATGCCGATGCCCATTCCGTTGCTGATCGCCACTGTCATCGCATCCGCTGTGTTGACGTGAAACGGCGACATCGGTGTGCTCACCGTCTCCACGCCTTCGGGCCCCGCGAATACCCAGTTTTCCGCCGGCATCACCGTATTCACAATCCTCAGGCAATCATGTGCGCCCAGTGCACCCGGTGCGTCGGGAATTCCGCGTTTCTTCAGGTACGCCGGCGAGGCGCAAAGAATGCTGTAGGTAATGCCCAGCCGCTGCGCGACAAAGCCTGAATCGGGTAGGTCCCGCGCCAATACAATCGACATGTCATAGCCTTCTTCCAGCAAGTCCGGCAGCCGATTGGTCAGGGTCAAATCAAACATCACCGAAGGGTGCGTCTCTCTGTACCGGGCGATGGCGTTGATCACGTAGTGATTGCCGACGGCGGACATCGCATGGATTTTCAGCCGGCCCACAGGCCTGGTTTGCGCCGTTCCCGCTTCTTCATCGGCTTCGCGCATCTCCTCGATAATCTTCTCGCAGCGTTGCAAATAGCGCAGCCCCGCTTCGGTCAGGGCCAGGCGCCGGGTCGTGCGGTTGATCAGGCGTGTTTGCAGCCGCGCCTCCAGGCTGGAAACCGCTTTGGAAATGTTGGTGGTCGAGGTGTCCAGCATCACCGCTGCGGCCGTGAAGCTACCGCTCTGGGCCACCGCGATGAAACAACGCATGGTTTGGAAAACGTCCATCGGTTTTGCCTCGGCGCACAATTGAACGGTCAAAAAAAAGCGGCGGCCTGAGATCAGGCCGCCGCGCTGGCATGGGTTACCTTTTGCCCGGGATAAAGCCCGGGATACCGGTTTCCACCACCGAGTTGAAGCGCACTCGAGTCGTGATGTCCTGCTTGATCTCAAGCATGGCCCGGTGCGGCAGCGTGGCAATGTCAAAGTTTTCCTGAATATGGCTCAGTGTCGCAGACGTGGTCAGAAACGCCACACCGCGCTGCACCGACCAGGCCAGGGCGACTTGCGCCGGGGTTCTCTGCACGTGTTTCGCAATGCCGGTCAGCACCGGATCTTCCAGCACCGCAGGCTGCATGCCATGGCCGAGCGGTGCAAAGGCGAGGACGATGATGCCGTGCTGCTTGCAGAACTCCAGCAGCTCCCATTCCGGCAGATACGGGTGGGATTCCACCTGCACGACAGAGGGTTTGATCCGCGCCACGTCGACAATCGCCTTCAACGCCTCCAGGGTGATGTCCGACAAGCCGATGGACTTGCAGCGCCCTTCATCCACGAGCTGTTCCAGCGCCCGCCAGGTATCGAGCAAAGTCACGCCAGAGTCGTAGATCATGTGGCCGAACGGGTCCCGGGGTTCCTGGTCATCACCGGGTTGAAAGGCGAATGGCGTGTGGATCAGGTAGCAGTCAACGTAATCCACCTGAAGCCGACGGCAACTGGCCTCGAACGCCGGCAACACACGCTCGGGACGGTGGTTGGTGTTCCACAGTTTGGTGGTGATGAACAGGTCTTCGCGCCGGGCCTTGCCCGAGTCGATGAAGGTCTTGAACGCCACGCCCACCGCTTCTTCGTTGCGATAACGCTCGGCGCAGTCGAAATGGCGGAAACCGGTTTCCAGTGCGTAGGTGACTGCTTGGGTTGTGACGGAGAGGTCGCGGAACAGCGTGCCAAAACCAACAGCGGGCATTTCAGCCGAGCCGTGGTTCAGCGCAAATTTTGTTTCGCGAAGTTCGTCGTGAAAGGCTTCGTAGGTCATGTCGTTACTCCACTCTCTGAGGCCGCAGCCTTTACTGATATGAACGTTTGGATTCGTCGCGACTGGCGACTCGCTGCTCAAACACGCCAACCGAATTGCCGCCGAGGGCGACAAACAACTGGACGGTGTCGAGGTACTGCGCGGTTTTCACCCTGATCTGTCCCAACAGCGCCTGTTCATACGCGCGCTCGGCCTCAAGCACCTGGAGAATGCTGTTCTCGCCTTGAGCATACGCTTGCTGGTTCAAGCGAAAACTGCTGTCGGCGGCGCGCAAGGCGTCTTCCTGGGCGAGGTTTTCTTCGGCGTGATGGTTGATGGCTTGCAGCGTGTCAGCGACTTGACCGAACGACTGGATGACGGTCTGCTGATAATCCGCGAGCGAGGCGTTGTAGCCGTCGACCGCCGCCTGGCGTTCAGCCTTGAGGGTGCCGCCATTGAAGATCGGCCCCGCCACCCCGGCGGCAAAGCCCCAGAGCGCGGCGCCGCCATTGCCGGACGCCGACTGCGCGAGAAACGCTGACAACTCCACATGCGGATAAAGGTTGGCGGTCGCGACACCGACGGCGGCGCTGGCCGCGTGCAGTTGCGCTTCGGCTTGCAGAACGTCCGGCCGGGTGTGGGCCATTTCCGAGGGCAGACTGACGGGCACGTTGGCTGGCAGGGCAAATTCACTCAAGTCGAAGTCCGGCGCGATCCAGTCAGCCGGGCCTTTGCCGGTCAGGATCGACAGCGCATGCCGGGCCGAATCACGCTGCTGAGCGAGGGGCGGCAACAGCGTGCGGTCCTGGGCGAGCCGGGTTTCGGCCAGCGACACATCGATCTGCGTGGTGCTGCCGTTGGCGTGGGCCATGCGCACCAGTTCAAGGTTTTTGGTGTCATTGGCCAGCAGTTTTTCCACGGCCTGGATCTGCGCGTTCGCCGAGGCCATCAGCAATGCCTGGCTGGCGACATTGCCCGTCAGGGTCAGGTACGCCGCTTCGTAGCGATGTTTCTGAAACGCCGTCAGTGCTTCCTGTTGTTCAACCTGGCGCTTGTTGCCACCGAACACATCCAGGTCGAAGCCGACCCGAGGACCGATGGCATAGAAGTTGGAAACCACCGGCTGCGGTCCGTTGTGCGTGCGCTGGCGACCGGCCTGGGCGGCAAAATCCACCTGCGGATACAGCACCCCTTGAGCCGCCGCGACCGAGGACGAAGCCTGGCGGATCGTGGCATCGGCCGCGACGAGTTGCAGATTGCCGTCGATGGCCCGGCGCACAACGCTGTCGAGCTTGGGCGAACGAAACGCCGTCCACCAGTCGCCGTTAACCTTTTTGCCCAGGTCGATGCGTTGGCCGAGACGCTGCTCAGCCTGTTGATCGTAGTGTTGCGACGGACTCGGCGCAGGCATTTGATAATCGGGGCCGACCGTGCAAGCGGTCAGGAACACCAGCACCGCCACCGCTCCGAACGTGGTGTTGATCAGTTGTCTGTTGATGAAGCGCGCATTGGATTTCATGAGGCAAACTCCACGAAAACTAGTTGGTCGCAACGGGCTTGCGAAGAAAGATCACCAGTGGGCTGACCACCAGCATCGCGTACATCAAAATCTTGAATTGGCCGACCACGCCGATAAACGCCGCCTGGCCGGTGATCATTTCGTTGAGCCCCGCCATGGCTTGCAGGGACGTCGCCGCCGAATGCGCGGCCGCGCCATACGGCGTCAGGTTACTGGCCAGCGCCATGTGCATCGCGTGGGTGTTGTTGAAGAAATACAGCTGCACAATCGCCACTCCGAGGGTGCTGCCGTACACACGCGACAGGTTGAACAGACCGGTGCCTTCCGGGCGCAGCGTCGGGTCAAGCGTGCTGAACGCAACCTTGGTCAGCGACGGCATCAACATGCCGATGCCGATGCCCTGAATCGCCCCGGCCAGCGCCACCGGCCACCAGTCCATCAACGGCGAATAACCGAGCATCAGCCAGTTGGCGTACACCACGATGGCCACGCCTGCCGCCACGAAGAAACGACGGTCGAAACGCTCCGGAACACGCCCCATCAGCAAAAACGCACCGACCAGGCCCATGCCGCGCGGGATGGTCAGCGAACCGGTGGTGTCCGGCGGGTAGCCGAGGATTTCATCGAGCATCGGCGAGGTCAGCGCCATGGTCGACAGCAGCACGAAACCCACCGCAAAAAAGATCACCGTCGACAGCACGAAGTTGCGGTCGCTGAACAAACGTTTGTTGAGGAAATGCACCTTCGCGGTCAACACATGCACGAGGAACAGGTAGAGCCCGAGCCCACAGCCGATCGCTTCCAGCCAGATCTCGGTTGAGGCAAACCAGTCCAGGCGTTCACCGCGATCGAGCAACATTTGCAGGCTGATCAGCCCCAGCGTGAAGGTGCCGAAACCGAAGAAGTCGAACGTTGGGCGTTTCTCGGCCTTCTTCTCGGCCAACAACAGCGCGATCACCAGGAAGATGTACGCCGACAGCGGCAGGCTGATGTAGAAGATCGGGCGCCAGCCGAAATGCTCGGCGACCCAGCCGCCGATGCTCGGGCCGCTGACGATGCCCAGCAGCACGATGGCGGTCCACGTCGCGCCGAACTTGGCGCGTTTCTCCATTGGCAGCGTTTCCAGGGCAATCGCCATCGACAACGGCGCCAGCACCCCACTTGCCAGGCCCTGGATAATCCGCGCGCCGATAAATTCCAGCGGCGTCGAGGCCAGGGTCGCGAGCAGCAAGCCCAGGACGAACACGGCCAGCGCGGTTTGATACACCCGCTTCAAGCCATAGCGACCGGCGAGCCATTGCGCGATCGGCATGGTGATCGCACTCGCCGCAAGGTACGCGGTGAAGATCCACCCGGCCTGGTCGTCGGTCATCGACATACTGCCCTGGATCAAACGGAGCACGGCATTGGGCAAAGGCAGGTTTGCCGATTGCATAAAAGTCGCGAGCAATGCGGCAAGCCTTAATGAACCTGCGGGGGTGGTGTTCATCAGGAGGCTCCTGAGGTAAACAGCGCCTTGATTGGATGCCACCACGGTGTGCGGTGCCCGGTATCGACCTTGACCGTGGCGCTGATCCCCGAATACAGCGGCATTTGCGGGTCGAGCTCGTCGAGTTCGAGCCGCACCGGCACCCGCTGCACGACCTTGACCCAGTTGCCGGTGGCGTTTTCCGGCGGCAGCAAGGCGAAGTCCGAGCCGGCGCCGGGGCTCATGCTGATCACGTGGGCCTTGAATTCGTGATCCGGGTAGGTATCGAGATGAATGGTCGCGGACTGACCCGGACGCATATGGGTCACGTCCGTTTCGCGGAAGTTGGCTTCTACCCACACCTCGCGATCGGACAGCAGTGCAAAGGCTGGCGCGCCGTTGTTGACGAAATTGCCCACCTGCAAATCATCGACCTTGGCGACGATGCCGTCGTCCGGCGCATAGACCGTGGCGTACGAGAGGTAGAGCTGGGTTTCATCCAGCTGCGCCTTGGCCTCGCGAACGGCCGGGTGGCTGTCGACCTCGATGTTCGGATTACCGTTCAGGGCAACCACGGTGCTGGCGATCTGTTGTTCGATAGAGGCTATTCGTTGGCGTGACACTTTGAGGTCGGTGTCGGCGCGCTCATAAATCGACTTCGACACGAACTCGGAAGCGACCAGCGCTTTTTTGCGGCCAAATTCCTTTTGGTCGAAATCGGCCGACTCTTTGGCCGATTGCAGTTCGGCCTGTTGCTGGCGGTAACTGGCCTTGAGCCCGTCGATGCGCAAACGCGCGACGCTCAACTGGGCTTGTGCGCGGTCAACGGCGATCTGCAAGGGTTTGGGGTCGATGCGGAACAGTACCTGGCCCTTGCGAACAGGCTGGTTGTCTTCGACTGCAATCTCGATGACCTGGCCCGAGGTGCGCGCATTGATCGAGGCCTTGGCCACTCGGGCGTAGGCGTTATCGGTCGAGATGTAGGGCTCGCCGGCGACATAGTGGGCGTACCCAATCGCGGCGAAGAGCGCCGGAACACCGACCATTAGCAGTGGCCGTACGGTTTCTTTAAGCGTTTTTTTGTTGGGCGCTGTCGGGTTTGGCCCAGGGTGCTCAAAAGTTTGTGAAGCAGGGATATCGAACTGTTTAGTCATGATCGAAAACACCTTTAACCGGGAAGTCAGGGGCTAATACCCATAAAAAACAGCCATACCGTGCGCAGTCAGAAGGATCACTCCGCCGCACCCTGTTTCGTCGCCGCTATACCCAGTTCGAGCTCTGCTTCAACAAACCTGAAATTGAGGAACTTCTGGTTCCTTAATTTTGTGCGATGGTGTAAGAATATGCCTCGACCCACCTTCACACAAGGATTTTGTACGCCATGGCACAAAAAAAGATTACCGAAGCAAAAGGACGTGGACGCCCGCGCGCCTACGACCCGCAGACGGCGCTGCAGCAAGCGCTTGGTGTGTTTTGGAGTACCGGCTATTCCGCCGCGTCGCTGGACAGCATCGCCACGGCAGCGGGCATGAACCGCCCGAGCCTGTATGCCGCCTTCGGTGACAAACACGCGCTGTACATCAAGGCGCTTGAGCAGTACTGGGAATTTGCCGCCGCTGACATGCACGCGGCGCTCACAGACAACCAACTGACCTTGAGCGAGGCACTGATGCGTTTCTATGAGGGGCAGCTGTCGATCTACTTCTCGGGCGACGGCCAACCCCGTGGCTGCTTCGCGATTGGCACGGCGACCACCGAAGCCGTCGAGGATGTTGAAATCCGCGAAGTGCTGTCGGACCGACTGAGCCGCCTCGACGCCGATCTCGAAGCGCGTCTGCGAACAGCCGTTACCGCCGGCGAACTCAAAGACAATGTCGACCCGGCCGCCCTCGCCGTCCTCGCCTCCTCCCTGCTGCACAGCATTTCGATCCGGGCACGGGCAGGCAAATCCCGCACGGAGCTGACCGAACTGGCACGCAACGCGGTCAACGTGATCTGCGGTTGAGAGGCTTTATGGCGGGTGAAGGACTTGAAGACATTTTGGCCGATCAGCTCGACGTGATTTTCTGCGGGATCAATCCGGGCATGACGGCCGCCGCCCAAGGGCATCACTTTGCGGGCCGAAGCAATCGTTTCTGGCGCACGCTGCACCTTGCCGGGTTTACCCCCGAGGAAGTGCGCCCGGAAAACGACCGGACGATCTTGCAGTACCGCTGCGGATTGACCGCCGTGGTCGACCGCCCCACAGCGCGCGCCGATCAGCTGTCGTTGCACGAATTCACCGCCGCCGCTGCCGACTTCGAACAGAAGATCCGGCGCCATGCACCCCGCGTCGTCGCGTTTCTCGGCAAGGCCGCCTACAGCGCGTTGACCGGCCAGCGAGAGATTGCCTGGGGCCTTCAACCCAAGACCTTCGGCGATGCCAAGGTCTGGATCCTGCCCAACCCGAGCGGGCGAAATCTGGCGTTTTCGCTGGATCAATTGGTGGAAGCGTATCGCCAACTCCATCAAAACTTGCACAAATCGACAGTAGGCTAAGCTAAGGATCAGCTTATTGCGCACGATGCTCGCTCCGGTAGGGTTTGGGTTTTTCTGAAGAGCGTCTGCAACAGCTATTTCAGACAGGCCCACACTGTTCACGCAGGAATGACGTGATGACCGAGCCCCTTCTCAGCTTTGATGAACTGAAGCGTGCCGCCGTTGCCGGCGAAATTGATACCGTCCTGGTCTGCATGGTCGACATGCAGGGACGTCTGGTCGGCAAACGATTCCAGGTCGAGTTTTTCATCGACAGCGGCCATGAAGAAACCCACTGCTGCAATTACCTGTTGGCCGACGACATCGACATGGAGCCCGTGCCGGGCTATGCCGCTGCCAGTTGGAGCAAAGGCTATGGCGACTTTGTCCTCAAGCCCGACATGTCCACCCTGCGCCGGGTGCCCTGGCTGGAATGCACGGCGCTGGTACTCTGTGATGTGCTCGATCACCACCATCGCCGCGACTTGCCGCACAGCCCGCGGGCGATCCTGAAGAAGCAGATTGAACGCCTGCGCGAGCGAGGCTATACCGGCATGTTCGCCTCGGAACTGGAGTTCTATCTGTTCGACGAGAGCTACGAGGCCATCCACAAGCGCAACTACCACAAGCCGAAAACCGCCGGACATTACATCGAGGACTACAACATCCTGCAGACCACCCGCGAAGAGCCGGTGCTGCGGGCGATACGCAAGCACCTGCAAGCCAGCGGAATTCCCGTGGAAAATTCCAAGGGCGAATGGGGCCCCGGCCAGGAAGAAATCAACATTCGCTACGCCGATGCCCTGACCATGGCCGACCACCACGTCATCATCAAACACGCCTGCAAAGAGATCGCGCAACTGCAAGGCAAGGCGATCACGTTCATGGCCAAGTGGCGTTATGACGCGGCCGGGTCGAGCAGCCACATCCATAATTCGCTGTGGGACAAGAACGGCAAGAAGCCGCTGTTCTTCGATGCCAAGGCCGAGTTCGGCATGTCTAAACTGATGCGTTCCTGGGTCGCCGGACAGCTCAAGTACGCCAACGACATCACCTGTTTTCTCGCGCCCTACATCAACTCGTACAAGCGCTTTCAGGCCGGCACGTTTGCGCCGACGCGGGCGGTGTGGAGCCGCGACAATCGCACCGCCGGTTTTCGACTGTGTGCCGAAAGCAGCAAATCCATCCGCATCGAATGCCGCATCGGCGGTGCCGACCTCAACCCGTATCTGGCCTTTGCGGCCCTGATCGCGGCGGGCCTGGCCGGGGTCGACGAGAAGCTCACCCTCGCGCCGCCCTTTGAAGGCGATGCTTACGTCGATGACCATCTGCCCGAAGTCTCCAAGACCTTGCGCGAAGCCAGCGCCGCGCTCCAGGCCTCGAGCATGTTGCGCGAAGCGTTCGGGGACGAGGTGATCGATCACTACGTGCACACCGCCGAATGGGAGCAGAAAGAGTACGACCGGCGGATCACCGACTGGGAACTGCAGCGCGGCTTCGAGCGCTATTGAGGTCAGCATGACGGCAACCATCAAGCTCATTTCCCCGGTCGATGGCCGGGTCTATGCCGAGCGCCGCTGCGCCGACGCCACGCAGATCGAACAGGCACTGACCGCCGCCGCCACCGCCCAGGCGCAATGGAAACGCCGGCCCTTGAGCGAGCGCGCGGCGTTTTGCAGTGCAGTGGTAGACGCGATGCTGGCGATGAAAACGGACATCGTGCGCGAACTGGCCTGGCAAATGGGCCGTCCAGTACGGTTTGGGGCGGGCGAAGTGCGCGGTTTCGAAGAGCGTGCCCGGCATATGATCGCCATCGCGCCTGAAGCCCTGGCAGCGATTGAACCCACACCCGTCAGCGGATTTCGCCGGCACATCCAGCGTGATCCATTGGGGACCGTGCTGGTCATTGCGCCCTGGAATTACCCGTACCTGACCGCGGTGAACACGATCATTCCGGCGCTGATGGCCGGCAACAGCGTCATCCTCAAACACGCGTCGCAAACGCTGCTGGTGGGGGAACGGTTCGCCGAGGCCATGTCCAGCGCCAACTTGCCGGCCGGTCTTTTCCATAACCTGCTGCTCGATCACCGTCAGACTGCCGACATCATTGGCTCCGGACGCGTGCAGCAAGTGAACTTCACCGGTTCCGTCGGCGCTGGCGAGGCCATGGAAACCGCCGCCACCGGGCGCTTCCTTGGCGTTGGCCTCGAACTCGGCGGCAAAGACCCGGCCTACGTGCGTGCCGATGCCAATCTTGAATTCGCGGTAGAAAACCTGGTGGACGGCAGCTTCTTCAACTCAGGCCAGAGCTGCTGCGCCATCGAACGCATTTACGTCGACAAGACAATCTATCCGGCCTTCATCGAGCGTTTCGCGGCCCTGACCCGCCAATACGTGCTGGGCAATCCGCTGGACGAAGCCACCACGCTTGGCCCCTTGGTCACCCCGGCCGCCGCTGATTTCGTGCGCGGCCAGATCGCCGAAGCGCTGGCCCAAGGTGCCACGGCGCTGATTGAACCCACGTCGTTTCCCGTTGACGAACCGGGCAGCGCCTACCTCGCGCCGCAGGTGTTGGTCGACGTCACTCATCAAATGTCAGTCATGCGCGAGGAAAGCTTCGGCCCGGTGGTCGGCATCATGCCGGTCGAAGGTGACGACGAAGCCATCGCCCTGATGAATGACAGCGAATTCGGGCTCAGCGCCTCGATCTGGACCCAGGACCTCGCCGCTGCCGAACGCCTGGGCAATGAAATCGACACCGGCACCGTGTTCATGAACCGCTGCGATTACCTGGACCCGGCTCTGGCCTGGACCGGGGTGAAAAACAGCGGACGCGGCGTCACCCTGTCGCGCCTCGGTTATGAACACCTGACCCGCGCCAAATCCTTCCATTTGCGCCACGAGATCTGAGCCATGAGCCTGACCGCGAACTGGAATTACCCCACAAGCATCCGCTTCGGTGTCGGCCGCATCGCCGAACTCGCCGACACCTGCCGCGCCCAGGGCATCCAGCGCCCACTGCTGGTCACCGACAGTGGCCTGGCGCGTGCGCCGATGACCATTGCCGCCCTCGACGCCCTGCTCGCCGCGGGCCTTGGTGCAGCGATGTTTAGCGACCTCAAGCCCAACCCGGTCGAAGCCAACCTCGCCGGTGGCCTCGATGCATGGCGCGCCGGCAACCACGATGGCGTGATCGCCTTCGGGGGCGGCAGCGGCCTGGACATGGGCAAGCTCATCGCGTTCATGAGCGGACAGACGCGCCCGGTCTGGGATTTCGAAGACATCGGCGACTACTGGACCCGCGCCGATGAAAGCCGCATCGCCCCGGTCATTGCGGTACCGACCACGGCAGGCACGGGCTCGGAAGTCGGCCGTGCAGCGGTGATCATCGACGAGGCGACCCACACCAAACGCATCATCTTCCACCCTAAAATGATGCCGCGCGTGGTCATCAGCGACCCGGCCCTGACCGTCGGCATGCCGGCCAAAATAACCGCCGGCACCGGCATGGACGCCTTGGCGCACTGCCTGGAGTCCTACTGCGCCCCCGGTTTTCACCCATTGGCCGACGGCATCGCCGTGGAAGGCATGCGCCTGGTGGCCAACGCACTGGTGCGCGCCGTGCACACGCCGGGCGACCTTGAAGCGCGGGCGAACATGCTCGCGGCGGCGGCGATGGGCGCCACCGCGTTCCAGAAAGGCCTGGGCGGGATGCATGCCCTTTCGCATCCGGTCGGCGCGCTGTACGACACCCATCACGGCATGACCAATGCGACCTTCATGCCTTATGTCCTGAAATTCAATCGTCCGGCCATCGAAGAACGCATCACGCGCCTGGCCGCGTATCTGCGTTTGCCCTCCCCCGGCTTCGACAGTTTCCTGGCCTTCATCCTCAAGTTGCGCAAAGACATCGGCGTGCCGCACACGCTGTTCGAATTAGGCGTGGATGACAAACAGGCCGACCTGATCGCGGACATGGCCGTGGTCGACCCTTCTGCCGGCGGCAACCCGCTGCCATTGACCAAGGCCGGTACGGCAGAGATTTTCGACGCGGCGTTTCACGGCCGCCTGTAGAGCAGTTGACTGTCGGTGCTCGACACATGAATGCAGCGCACGGGCAGGTTGTACGGTGGGAGACAGGAGCAGTACGACAAGGGGTTGAAAGCCAGCTCGTCCGGCATTCCGGAGGGGCGCGTATCAAAACCTGAAGGGGCACACAACATGAATCCAGCAAGCCAGCCCGGCACCGACGCCTCGCATGACGATGACGTCAAGGCGCTGCACAGCATGGGCTACGCCCAGCAGCTCTCGCGACGCATGGGCGTTTTCTCCAACTTCGCGATTTCCTTCTCGATCATCTGCATCCTCTCCGGGGGCATCAACTCCCTCGCCCAGGGCACCTCCGGCGCGGGCGGCGCGTCCATCGGCATCGGCTGGCCCATCGGCTGCCTGATCTCCGGGGTGTTCGCCATGGCCATGGCGCAGATTTCCTCGGCGTACCCCACCGCTGGCGGGCTGTATCACTGGGGCTCGATTCTTGGCAACCGCTTCACCGGATGGCTGACCGCGTGGTTCAACCTGTTGGGGTTGGTCACCGTGCTGGGGGCGATCAACGTCGGCACCTATTATTTCTTTTTCGGGGCGTTCGGACCGGCGCTTGGGATGGAAGACACGACCACGGTGCGGGTGATTTTCCTCGCGGTGCTGACCGGTCTCCAGGCCCTGTGCAACCACTTGGGGATCGGCCTGACCGCCAAGCTCACGGACATTTCCGGCTACCTGATTTTCGCCACGGCGCTGGCGCTGACCATCGTCTGCCTGATCTCCGCACCGAGCTATGAATTCGCGCGGTTGTGGACCTTCAGCAACTACTCCGGCGATGCCGGCGGCGCGGTCTGGCCATCGGTGTCGAACGGCTGGGTGTTCATGCTCGGCCTGCTGCTGCCGATCTACACCATCACCGGTTATGACGCCTCGGCACACACCTCCGAAGAGACGCGCAACGCAGCGATTTCCGTGCCGCGCGGCATGGTCATGTCGGTGGTCTGGTCGTTGCTGTTCGGTTGGGTGATGTTGTGTTCGTTCGTGCTGATGTTGCCGAACATGGACGAAGCGGCCAAGCAAGGCTGGAACGTGTTTTTCTGGGCGATGAACACTCAGGTCAGCCCGACACTGAAAGTGGCGCTGTATGTGGCGATTTTCGTCTCGCAGATCCTCTGTGGATTGGCGACGGTGACCTCGGTGTCGCGGATGATTTTCGCCTTCTCCCGTGACGGCGGCCTGCCCTGCTCCAAAGCGTTGGCCTCGGTCTCGCCGAAATTCCGCAGCCCGGTGGCGGCGATCTGGACCGGTGCCACCCTCGCCGTGCTGTTCGACTGGGGCTCGTCGGTGATCTCGGTCGGGGCCACGCCGGTGTATACGATCGTGGTGTCCTGCACGGTGATCTTCCTGTTCTTCTCCTTCATCATCCCCATCGTGCTGGGCCTGTTTACCTATGGGACCGCGAAGTGGCCGACCATGGGGCCATGGAACATGGGACGCTTCTGGTACACCGTGTTCGCCCTGCTCTCCGTGCTGTCGATGGTGATCATTTTCATCATCGGCATTCAGCCACCGAACGATTGGGCGCTGTACATCACCATTGGCTTCCTGGTGCTGACGGCGATTGTCTGGTTCGGCTTTGAAGCCCGCCGCTTCCAGGGTCCGCCGGTGGGCGATGTGATTGCCCAGCGCCAGGCGCAGATTGCGGCAGCTGAGGCGGCGTTGGATAAGCGCGTTTGAGCTGAAGTGAGATCCCTGTGGGAGCGAGCTTGCTCCCACAGGTTTTACGCCCTCAAAAACGTGGTTTGACGGTTTTCCACTCTGGCTTGTAACGCTGCATCTGTTTCACATCATCGCGCTGGCGAATGCCGCACGTCAGGTATTGGTCATGCAGCTTGCCGAGTTGATCGTGATCCAGCTCCAGGCCCAACCCCGGCGCCCGGGTGATTTTCACGCAGCCATCGACAATCGGCAGCTTGCCGCCCTTGATCACCTCTTCGTCCGGCTCCTGCCACGGGTAATGCGTGTCGCAGGCGTAATCAAGATTCGGCACCGAGGCGGCGACGTGGGCCATGGCCATCAGGCTGATGCCCAGGTGCGAGTTGGAATGCATGGACACGCCCAAACCAAAGGTCTGGCACATTTTCGCCAGCGCCTGGGTATCGCGCAGGCCGCCCCAATAGTGGTGATCGGCGAGGACGATCTGCACGCTGTTCAAGGCCACGCTGCGGCGGAACTCGTCGAAATCAGTCACCACCATATTGGTCGCCAGCGGCAGGCCGGTGCGTTTGTGCAGTTCGGACATGCCTTCCAGGCCCGGCGTCGGGTCTTCGTAATATTGCAGGTCGTCGCCCAGCAGTTCGGCCATGCGAATCGAGGTTTCCAGGGACCAGTTGGCGTTCGGATCGATCCGTAGCGGGTAACCCGGGAAGGCCTTTTTCAGCGCCTTGATGCACGCCACTTCATGCTCCGGTTCCAGCGCGCCAGCCTTGAGCTTGATGCTCTTGAAACCATTGGTCTCGATCATGCGCCGAGCCTGGGCGACGATCTGCTCTTCGTTCAGCGCTTCCCCCCAACTGTCGGGTTTGTAAGGCGAGTCGATGTGCTGGGCGTACTTGAAAAACAGGTAGGCGCTGAACGGAATTTCGTCACGGATCGCACCGCCGAGCAAGTCCACCAACGGCACGTTCAGCGAGTGCGCCTGCAAATCCAGGAACGCCACTTCGAACGCCGAATACGCGTTGCTCACCGCTTTGCTGGCGTGAGAACCGGGTGCCAGTTCGGCGCCGGCGATGCTCGCCGGTTTGTTTGCCGCCACGGTGGCCTGGACGATGGCGCGCAGCTGATTGAGGTTGAACGGGTCGAGGCCGATCAGCTGATCTTGCAACTGCTGTTGGATCGCCAGCGCCGGCGCGTCGCCGTAACTCTCCCCCAGGCCAATGTAGCCATTGTCGCTCTCGATCTCGATGATCGAGCGCAGCGCGAACGGTTCGTGGATCCCACTGGCATTGAGCAGTGGCGGATCACGAAAAGCGATGGGGGTGACGGTGACTCGTGTGATTTTCAAGAGGCTGCTCCCTTTGGATCTGGTTTCAAAGCGGTGTGACTGACAGTGGGTTGTGGCGTGGTGGTCGTGGCCGGTTTGTCGCCACGGGGTGCGGTGCGTGCGAAAAAGATCACCACGGCGGCGACCAGTGAGGTGGCCGCCAGGCCGTAGAGCCCGCCCTCGATCGAGCCGGTTTTTTGTTCGAGAAAACCGAATGCTGTCGGGGCCACGAAACCACCCAGATTGCCGATGGAGTTGATCAGGGCGATCACCGCCGCCGCGATGCGCGCATCCAGATAGCCTTGCGGAATCGGCCAGAACAATGCGGAGGCGGCCTTGAAACCAATGGCCGCAAAACAGATGGCGACGAAGGCGAAGATCGGTCCGCCGGTGGTCGACATGAACATGCCGAACGCCGCAATCACCAGCGTCAACGCCACCCAGGCTTGCTGGTGTTTCCATTTGCTGGCCATGGCGGCGAAGCCATACATCGCAACGATGGAAATCAGCCACGGAATCGAATTGAACAGGCCGACCTGGAAGTCACCGAGGTTGCCCATTTTCTTGATCATGCTCGGCAGCCAGAACGTGGCGCCATAGATGGTCAGGGCAATGGAAAAGTAGATAAAACAGAACAGCGCGATTTGCTTGTCGGCCAGCAGTTTGAACATCGACGGTTTGATCGTCTGCGCCGCTTCGCGAGCCTGCTGCTCCAACGCAATAGCCCCCACCAGCGCGTCCTTTTCTTCGACGCTCAGCCATTTCGCTTCACGCGGATGGGATTGCAGCCAGAACCAGACAAAACCGCACAGGACAATGGAGGCGAAACCTTCAATCAGGAACATCCACTGCCAGCCGTGCAGGCTGAAACCGCTGACGTTCAACAGCGCACCGGACACCGGCCCGGAAATGACCGACGCAATAGCCGAACCGCTGAGAAAAATCGCCATGGCTTTGCCCCGTTCAGTCGACGGCAGCCACTGGGTGAAGTAGTAAATGATGCCCGGGAAAAACCCCGCTTCGGCCGCGCCGAGAATGAAGCGCAGCACGTAAAAACTGGTTTCGCCGCGCACAAAGGCCATGGCCATGGCGGCGGCGCCCCAGGTGAACATGATGCGCGTCAGCCAGGCGCGAGCACCGTAGCGTTGCAGCAACATGTTGGAGGGCACTTCGAAAATCGCGTAACCGATGAAGAACAGCCCGGCACCCAGGCCATAGGCGGCGGCGCCGATGCCCAGGTCGGTTTCCATGTGGCTGCGCACGAAGCCGATGTTGACCCGATCGATGTAGTTGACGATGAACATCACCACAAACAGCGGCAGCACATGGCGTTTCACCTTGGCCGCGGCGCGGGCCAGCACACTCGGGTCCGGCGAATTCTGGAGGGTATTCAAGAGGCAACTCCCGTTCATTGTTTTTTTAGGGACGAGCCGATCATGGACGCGGCAATTGATCCCGTCTAATCTAACTTGGCATTCGATTGATACCTGGATTAGATCAATGTTCGAACTGACTCAACTGCGCTGCTTTACCACGGTGGCCACCGAACTCAACTTTCGTCGCGCCGCCGAACGCCTGAACATGACGCAACCACCCCTCAGTCGACAGATCCAGTTGTTGGAGTACCATTTGGGTGTCGAACTGTTCACCCGCACCACCCGCAGCGTCGCCCTCACCGCCGCCGGTCGCGCCTTTTTCATCGAAGCGCAGAACCTGCTGGAGCGCGCCCAACAAGCTGCGGTCACCGCCCGGCGTTTTGCCGAAGGCGACATTGGCTCGGTCAACATCAGTTTCGTGGGCAGCGCGGTATACGAATTCCTGCCCAAGGTGATTGCCGAAGCACGCCTCAAACAGCCCCACGTCAAAATCGATCTGTCGGAAATGAACACCTACCAACAGCACGAAGCCCTGCGCGCCCGGCGGATCGATCTGGGCATCGTCCGCGCGCCCTTGCTGGAACCGGGTTACGCCACCGAGTGCCTGGTGCGCGAACCCTTTGTCTTGGCCGTCCCCAGTCGCCACCCGCTGGCCACTGCCGACACCGTGTCCGTCCAGGACCTCGACGCGCAACCGTTCCTGATGTACTCCCACGCCGCCTACCCGCCCTTCAACGAACTGCTGACCGGCATGTTGCGCTCAGCCCGCGTGGCGCCGGAATACGTGCAATGGCTCGGTTCGTCACTGACGATCCTGGCGCTGGTCAACGCCGCAATGGGCCTGGCGCTGGTCCCGCGTTGCGCCACGAGCGTGGTGTTCAAGAACGTGGTGTTCCGGGATATCGATCTGGGGGAAGGCGTACAGAGCGAGCTGCATTTGATCTGGCGCGAGAACAATGACAACCCGGCGTTTGCGATGCTGCTGGAGGGGATTCGCAAGGCTGTCAGGGAAGGATGGGGCGTGTGAATGCGTGGGGGTTCACCTGTGGTAATCCCCACCCGCGACAGCGTGCAAGTAAGCTTGATCCGCCTCGATTCGCAAGTCTCGCCACTCCTCCCAGCTAACGATGTCCTGGCGATCCATCTCGTCAGCCAGACGAAGCAGTTCCTCATGGTAGACGTCCGGGCACTCCCTACGCAGGGAGCAGTTCTCAAACGCTCGATACCATGAATCCAGCGCCCGGATTTTTCTGTCCAGAGGCGGTGCCAGCCTGTTTCTGAATGAGTTCATGACGGCGCGCATCCCAGAGTGTTTCTACATGGAACATGAGGCTGGAGCTTGAGTTCATGAGGGCTGACAGGAGGCGCTGATCGGGAACCCAATTCTGTTATCCACTTGATTTTGCCAGTTGGATAAACACAGACCAGCTGGCGAGCAGAACCCAAAACGTCGCGAAGATCCAAGGGGTGCGAACGGAAAACAGCAGGGCCTTTCGATACCCCTTGTGTGTCGACTCGCTTTCACTGAACAGCGGCGATTCGTCATACGCGAGCCCCATCATCGGCTCACTCCGCAGGAGCTCGCTCTGCTTGTAATACCAGTGGTCAATGATGTCGTACGCCGCTCGAATCCCGGGCCACGCATTCAATGAACTCAGAAGTCCCAGCGTGGCAAGAAACGGTGGCACGACCAGCGTGAACAACTTTCCCCATTCAGGGTTGAGATTGGCCATGCACGATGCAAAGGCAATGACCAAAAAAGATTGTGCGGCCAGATAGGCGTCAGTCCGGTTCGCCAGAATGCTCGTCTCGTATTGAATCTCCCGGCGATAAAAGTCCAGGCGTTCCTTGGGTGATCCGAACATCTTGGCGTTGTGTTCGCTCAGCTCGGTGTCGTCCAGATGGGAAGTCAAAATCTTCGGCACAATAAACTCACTCTGAAATCGTTTAAGACGAATGCCCGTTCAGCCCAACGCTGTATCGAGAAACATCATGACGGCGAAACCCAGCATCAACCCCAGCGTCGCGGGCGTTTGATGGCCATTACGATGGGTCTCGGGGATGACTTCGTGGGACACGACAAAGATCATCGCGCCGGCAGCCAGGCCTAACGCAACGGGATAGCCCAAGGCGAAACTGGTGGAAATACCGAGGCCGACCACTGCCCCCAAAGGCTCCATCAGACCTGACCCAACGGCGATCAACGCCGCACGCAGTGTGGAGAGGCCGGTCACTCGCAGTGCCAATGCAACAGCCAGTCCCTCCGGAATGTCCTGGATGGCTATCGCCGTAGTCAGCGGCAATCCCACTTTCATATCCCCCGTGGCGAAGCTGACGCCGATGGCCATGCCCTCCGGCAAGTTGTGCAGGGTAATCGCCAGGACGAAAAGCCAGACTCGATTGAAGCGCTGCGCCTCAGGTCCCTTGCGCCCGCTCTGCAGATGCTCATGGGGTACGAACCGTTCCAGACCAATCATGAGCGCCACGCCCAATCCCAACCCCACCACGACGACACACGCTGCTAACAGCTTGTTGGCACAAATGGATTGAGCCGCGTCGATACCGGGAAGGATGAGTGAGAATGAACTGGCGGCGAGCATCATGCCGGCTGCAAACCCCAGCATGATGTCTTGGGTACGCGCGGTGATGTCGCGCAGGATGACCGCAGCGACGGCACCGAGCGCAGTCGCGCCAAAGCCGCAAAGGCCTCCTGCCAAGGCGTAATGCAGGTTGATCCGGTTTGCCCCGGTGAAAGCGCTGTACCCGCTGATAAGCAGCAGAACGGTGACCCCGACGAGGGTCGACCAAAAAAACAGCCCCAGCCATCCGCGACTTTTTCCCGAGTAGAACCCGGCGTGCCACGATGCTCTGACAGGAGCGGACGGTTCGGACATGAGACCACCTGCTTGCTCGACACTTGAAAAAGCACCGCACGCCCGAACGGCGTGCGGTGACCACCATCAGACGCTTTCACGCCCTTGAGCACCCGCGCCCAGATCTGCCCCCGTTACCGGGCTGCTTTCGGGGTCAGACATCGTGCGTGCCTTCATGTCCATCAGCAGTGAGTCTTCTTCAGCGCTGAGCACCACACTGGCTGTGCCATCACCGCCGTCGACGGCGGGCATGGGTTTTTCCACGTAGTCCCAATCGTCACCCTGGTTCCACGGCCCGCGCGTGCTTTCGGCACCTTGGGACATGTTGAAGTAGACGTTAGTGAACTCAGGCATACCGGGCATCTTGCCTT
The DNA here is from genome assembly GCF_059415465.1 of Pseudomonas sp. GW821-FHT10C09. Taxonomy (NCBI): domain Bacteria; kingdom Pseudomonadati; phylum Pseudomonadota; class Gammaproteobacteria; order Pseudomonadales; family Pseudomonadaceae; genus Pseudomonas; species Pseudomonas sp. GW821-FHT10C09. The sequence goes on along the minus strand of NZ_JBWKNG010000026.1, from coordinate 71,392 downwards.
GCGGGAAGTTTGGCTGGATCGAGTGCAAGGCTTTTTCGAAGGACAGTTGATGCGCGATTTCGCGGGTCATCAGAAACCCCAAAGCTTCTTTCACACCAGGGTCATCAGTGACGTTCATCAAACGTTCGTAAACAATCTTGGCGCGTGCTTCGGCAGCGATGTTGGAGCGCATATCGGCTGTCGGTTCACCGATGGTATCGACGTAAGCGGCCGACCACGGCACGCCTGCCGAGTTTGTCAGTGGCGCGCCGGCACCGTACAACAGCGCGGTGATGTGCGAGTCGTTACCGGCGCCGTTGATTGCGCGATACAGCTCACCCTCCTCTTCCACCCCTTCGGCCAGTCGACCTTTGGCGCCCTTGTTGAGCATCACAATGATTGAGCCGACGATTTCAAGGTGGCTGAGTTCTTCGGTGGCGATGTCCATCAGCAGGTCTTTGCGGCCTGGATCTTCCTCGGCCAATGCCTGGGTGAAGTATCGCGACGCGGCCGCCAACTCCCCCTGCGCTCCGCCAAACTGTTCGAGTAAAAGATTGGCCAGCCCTGGATTGGGTTGGGCGACGCGCACGGTGTATTGAAGTCGTTTGTTATGTAGAAACATGACGAATCTCCTCAGGTCTGAAAGGCGTCGATACCCATTCGATGATTCACCGAATGCGGCGCCCACAGTCATCTGAAGGTGTTGCCCCTGGAAAAATTTTATAAAGATTTGAGGGATCGCGACCGACGGTTTTTGGCCGTGCAAATTGCCTGTTTTGTCGCCAGTCGTCGGGCACTTTTCAACGCATTAAAACTTTTCTCTGCACGTCACTCTCAACCGCTGTCACGACCGCACTGCGCGGTGTGCTTAATCGCCGCGACATTTCTTAGGGGCGAAAAAAAACGGGAGGTCAACCTTCAACCTCCCGTCTTTCCTTCAACGCTTTACGTTGTACCCAATCCTCGAGAAAGATCGGCCGGACCATCAGTCCTTGCGGATTGATCGCGTTCCGGGTTCATCTCCACGTCCGAGTGATCCGTGGTTTTGGTCACCGTATCGCGCACTGCCTCAAACCCCTCCCGAGCCTGTTGCTTGACCTTGTCGGCCAGCCCGGCGCTGGTTTTGCCCAGGTAGCGTTGCTCAGTCGCTGTCGACGGTAATGCCGCCCCCAGCATGGCACCCAGCGCGATACCCGCAGCGGCAACCATCAGCGGCTGCTCCTTGAGCATACGGCTGAACTGATCGCCCACCACTTGGGTACTGCGCACTAAACGATCGCTGGCGTCATGCACGGCATGGCTGATGTTGTCGGTGGCCGCCCCGAGGTTGTCACCCAGGTTCGCCGCTTTGTCTTTCACACTCTGGAAACCGTCCTTGAGCGTGTCGGCCGTCTGGTGCAGATGATCACGTGCACTGTCGATGCCCTCCGCCAAGCCATCAGCCCACTCCCCCACTTTGTTGTGATCCGGGCTTGCGGGATAAACCGGGCGTGGGGTCGGCGGACGGTTCTGGCTCATCATCAGCCACAGCAAGCCGACCGATGTCAGCACCGCAGGCACCGGATTGTTTCGAACGCTGGTCCCCAGGTTGGTCAGGAAGGTCGTGCCGTTGTTTTGCATGAACGACAACGCCTGATCAAAGGCTTGTCCCGGTGTGAATTTGCTTTCCAGGGCATCGACAATGTTGCCGATGCTCGCCCGCTGCGCATCGATATCGCGCTCGATGGCTTCGGGGCTTTTTTGCGACTCGTATTCGAATTCATTGTTCATGAGACTCTCCTGCGCAGCGCTTCCTGGTCTTTGTTCAAGGCGTCCAACGTCCGATCAGGTTTCAAATGGGACGGTTCGAACTGTTTTTTCCCGGCCTGCAACATGGCAAACCCGACGATCATCACCACCACACCAACGATCAGTGCGGCCAACCACGGCGCCATCACCAGGCTCAGGCCATAGACGGCGGACATCAACAGGATGATGAACCCCGCCATCAGCACAATCGCACCGCTCGCGACCCCGGCGATGCCGGCCTTGAGCGTAGTGAGACTGGCCTGAAGTTCGGCTTTGGCCAACGCCAGTTCCTTGGTGAACAGCGCGGGCACTTCGCGGGCTAGCTGCCGCAACAGTCCGACGACCGAAGCGTCAGGGTCGGGAACGGACGCCGGGGTTGCCCCCGGAAAATTGGGATCTTCTCTGTTCATCACAGTGCTCCATTGACGTTGCTCGAACCTGGGCTCGAAGGCGTAGCGAAGTCCGAAGGGTGGCCGTGATCATCGGGTGCTGACGGCGTGAAGCCGGCAGTATGGTCAGGGCTTTGATCGGGGCGAGAGGGAACGGAAGTTTCGTAGGGTCGTTGAGCGCCAAAACCACCCGATGGCGGCATCGAGTGGCCGGCGGCTGGATCTCTGGCAGCGGTGAATGTCGCCGCAGGTGCTGAGCCCGCCTTGAGAAAGCGCGACAAGCCAAAGCCCAGCGCAATGCTGCCCGCAATGAACAGGGCCGGGTTGTTACGGGCCAGGTCAGCGCCGTCATGCAGCAACTGTTCCGCGCTTTTCCCGCGCAGGTTTCCCGCCAGGCCGCTCATGGACTCCGCCATGTCCACGAGGTAATCGGACATGCCAAGGGTGTCCTTGTCTTGCAGTTCTGAAACGAAAGATTTGGTCCCTTGCGCGAGTGCTTCAATTTGGTCCGCTGCGGTGTCGCGGTATTGGCCAAACTGCTCATCCGCCTGCTGCCTTGCATCGCCCAGTGCTTCTGTGACGTTTTCCTTCAAGTGTTCGAAGTTTTGCTCTGTGCCTCCGGAGTCGGGTTGATCGGGCTGGTTCCCGTTGGTGCTGTCTGAAGTATTCATGTCGTCCCTCGCCTTCTGATTGAAAAAGCGTTAACAGGGTTCGCCACGAAATACCCGCAGCCCCCCTTATTCCAGATGACGGAGCGTTGTGTGGGGAGTTCCAACGGAATGATGAGTGATCCGGAAAAGCCGATACAACAGACGCTGAGTAACCTGTGGCGAGGGAGCTTGCTCCCGCTGGGCAGCGGAGCGGCCTCAAAAAATGGGCCTGCTGCGCAGTCCAACGGGGGCAAGCCCCCTCGCCACAGTCAGCGGTTACATGGAGGGCTCAACTTTATCCAGCACCCGGTTCGCCGTGATCTCCGCCACCATGATGCTGTTGGAAATACCCAGCAAGGCGTAGCGGGACTCACCCTCCAGATGATCCTCCAAGTGATGAACCATCACGTCAAGCGACGCCAGGGTTTCGACCAAAAACACGGCCAGCGTTTCGGTCGTGGCGGCCGGGTCCACGGAAAACAGCGTACTGCGCGTGCGCTTGGTGGCCTTGATGTCGGTATTCGACGGGAAGTGGAAGTTGAGCGCGCGCTCGGCGGCGGCATGGAGTTTTTTTGAGTCGAGGGTTTCGTATGGGGAGACGGGATCGGTTTCTGGTGGATCGGTATCTGGCGAATCGGTTTCAGGTGGATTGGGCGTTACTTTGAACATAAATCAAACTCCTGATACGAGTTTATTTAAAAAAGAGCCGTCACTTTCGCTACCAACGAAGGGTGATGGCCATACGCGGGTTGGTAGACCGGTCGTATCAGTTCCCGGCGCCCTCGAAAGAGCCCCGCGCATGGCCACCATAATGGGTGACGCCATGCACCGTGATACGAAACCGGGCTACCAAACCCGATCGCTGTTTTCAGCGACAAGGAAACGATAAGGCCCGTACCACAGGCGCACAAGCCGGCGGATTCTGGCGTAGCCGTAGGCAACGGCGCAAGGTTTTGTAGCTTTCAGGACGTAACCTGGAGGGCGTTTAAACACGCCCATCAAGATCTGTTGAACGAGCTGACACGCAGCTTCTACAGACTCCTGTCTTGAGTACGATAAATACCTGTGGCGAGGGGGCTTGCCCCCGTTGGGCCGCGAAGCGGCCCCCAAAAAATGGGCCTGCTGCGCAGTCCAACGGGGGCAAGCCCCCTCGCCACAGGTGAAAAACGGAAAGTATTAATTATCCTGTCATCTGGGCGAAAAAAGGGACGTATTAATTGCCCCGTCGTCTGAAGCCGCTCACTTCTGCGGTACAACAAAACTCACTTGCGTACTCGTGAGAATTTTATGAGTCGGGTCGGCCACTTCAAGCAGCACCTTATGCGTGCCGGGCGTCAGCCCGACCACGATAATCGGATCTTCACTGGTGTGCGCCCAAGTCCCTTTCCAGTCGTCGACGGTCACATGCAGGTGAGCGAGACGGGGCGATACATCCGCAGCCGTTTTGCCAAATACCGGCATGATCCTGGCGTGATCAATTTGATACTGGATGATGACAACACCGCGGGCGAGCGGCTCGGCCAGCGGCGGATAGGCGATGAGTGTGGGCACCGCCTCAGATTCCAGCGGGAGGATTGCTGGTGGCTGCTGGGGGTCTGCAATGCCTTGACCGCTCGCGGCGATGTAAAAAAAGAAACCCGACGCAACGGCCAACACATTTCTGAGCGCGACGGGCATGATTTTTCTCCCGTGAGTTAACTTAAGGCTAGATCAAACCGGGCAGTTGTCGATGTCGCGCAGAACGTGCCGCATCCTTTCGAAAGCCCCACACCATCAACGCCCAATGGATGACTTATCGAGTATCGCTCGCTACCCTTACTTCCCCATCGCCTGACGGTTCCCAGGCCAACGCCCCTTTCACCCAGACGAGCATGTCATGAAATCCCCCGCAGGTTTGCTGCTGTCGGCAATCGAACTGGACCGTGCCAGCGCTATCCCCCTGTACCGCCAACTGTATCTGCAGATTCGCAAACAGATACTCAACGGCAGAATCCAGGGCGGCGTGCGCCTGCCGTCGACGCGGACTTTGAGCCAGGAATTGGGGTTGTCGCGGATCACCATTCTCAATGCGTTCGATCAGCTGATTGCCGAGGGTTTCCTGGCCTCGCGCACCGGCGCCGGTACGTACGTCGGCACGGAGTGGGAAAGCCGCGGGATCGAGGACGAGCAAAAGGCGCAGCCACCGCGCCTGTCGGACCTGAGCCAGTCGATGCTGTCGCTGCGCAGCGATCATTTTCGCGGGGTGTCCTATGCCGATTGGGACCCCGCGACCCCGACCTCTTTCCTGCCCAGCCACGCCACTTATGAAGCCTTCCCGCAGGCGATCTGGCGACGCCTGATGAACCGTCATCTGCTCAAGCCCACCAAGGCCATTCTGGGCTATGGCGAGTTGCAAGGCTTGCAGGCGTTTCGCGCGGCGATTGCCGAATACGTGTTCGATGCGCGGGGCATCGACTGCGATGCCGGGCAAGTGGTGATTGTTTCCGGCGCGCAGCAAGCGTTCAACCTGCTGGGCATGCTGCTGCTCAATCCGCAGGACAGCGTGTGGATGGAAGACCCGGGGCACATCGCCGCGCGCATTGCATTTCAGGCCCAAGGTGCTCAGGTGATTCCTTTGCCTATCGATGATCAGGGGATCGACGTCCAGCAAGGTCTGGCCGAGTGCCCTGATGCCCGCCTGGTGTTTTGCACGCCATCGCGCCAGCATCCGTTGGGTGTCACCCTCAGTTATGCGCGGCGCCAAGCACTCATCGACTGGGCGGCGCAGCATCAGAGCTGGATCATCGAAGACGATTGCGACAGTGAGTTTCGCTACAGTGGCCGCCTCCTCCCGGCGCTGTATGCCATGGACCAGATGGCCCGGGTGATCTACGTCGGCACGTTCAGCAAAGTGCTCTTCCCGTCACTGCGACTGGGTTACGTGATTCTGCCGCAGGCACTGGTCGAACCCTTTTGCACGTTGCGCGCGGTGATGGATCGCAGCCCGCCCACCCTGCTTCAGGCAACCACGGCGGACTTCATGGGCGAAGGCCACTTTCTGGGGCACATCCGCCGCATGCGTGCGCTGTATAAAGCGCGCCAGCAGGCCTTGATCGAACAGCTTGAAAAGCAGATTGGCCCCTTCTTCAGGATCACCCCGGCGGATGCCGGCATGCACCTGATCGCCTGGCTGCCCGCCGAACTCGTTGACACCGAAGTTGCCCGGCAACTGGCCCAGCGCAACATTCACACCTACGCCTTGAGCGACTACCGCATCAAACATGCCCTGCCACCGGCGCTGTTGATCGGCTTTGCCGGTACGCCTGAACACCAGGCTCAGGAGCGGGTCGAGGCGCTGGCGCTGGCCTTGCGCGCATTGGGTTATCTGCCGCCGACCACTTGAGGCGAGGCAAGTGGTCTTATCAAATAACTGATAGTGGATCTATCGAGAGTTCCTGACTGGCGCGATAAAGGCTGCGCCGGTAGACCCGGTGTCTGAACCAGGAACGACTCTAATGAACAATAAGATCCAGGAACGATTCAACGCCTTGCTGAGCCATAAAGTGGTCGAAGACGAGGCTGTCCCCGTGCTGACGGATGCACTGGCCCGGCGGTTGCTTGAGCGTCTGGGGCAATTGCGCCTGTTTGCCCACGCCTACCCGCTACTGACCAACCTCACCCACGGTCGTGTGACCCCGGCCGACCTGCTGGACTTCGCCTATCGCCACGAGCTGCAAGGCCTGAGCCTGCACTTGCTCGACGGCGAGGAAAACAGCCTGAGCCAGATGTCACCCGAGCAACTCCAGGCGTTTGCCGCCAAGGCCAAGGCGCTGGGGCTGGATGTGCATCTGGAAATCAGCAGCACGCGCAAGAAGGATGTCGACCAGGTGATCGCCATCGCCAGGGCGCTGGCGGTGCGCAACATCCGTGTCTACTCACGTTACGAAGGCACGCTGTCGCAGGTCATGGACATCATCGAAACCGACCTGCATTACCTCGCGCAGCAAGCCGACGAACACGACCTGTTCTTTGACTTCGAGCAGCATGAAGAACTCAAGAGCGGTGAAATCGCGCAACTGCTCAATCGCCTCGACCACCCTCGCCTGCATGCCTTGTTCGACTTCGGCAACATGATCAATGCCTGCGAACAGCCCCTGCAAGCCCTGCGAAATATGGCGCCGCACATCCGCCAAACGCACATGAAAGGTGTGCGCATCGTCCCCGAACACAACGGTTTCGGCCATTACGGCGTCTTGCAGGGCAGCGACGAAGACGACCTGCCCAGCGCCCGCCTGCTGTTCGAATTGTTGATGCTGGGCGAAGCCACCCCCCAGGTGATCGCCTTCATTCTCGAGCAGGAAAACCACTACGTGGCCCCCGCTTTCCGCCAGCGCATCGAGGCCGTCGATCCGTTCATTGCTTACCGGGAGATGAGCGAAACGCCGCTCCCGAACGGCTTCTCGCTTGAGCAAATGCTGGCCGATGAACACCGCTGGGCGAACAACCAGGTCGCCTACGTCCGCAGCCTGCTGGCCGAAATGCGCACCTTGGCCGAACTGACCCTGGCCAGCCCTTCCAACGCCTGATCCTGACGAACCGATTACGCCCGGAGAACAATAATGACAATTCAAAACAAGGCCAAATGGCTCCGTTTCCTGATCCTCATCCTCGGTGGCGGCACCATCTACAAACTGGCAAACCTAAAGGACGCCTTTTATGTGCCCATGCAGGAATTCATGGGGTTGAGCCACACCGAAATCGGCATGCTGCTCAGTGCCAACGCGATCATTGCGACTGCGCTGTTTGTGCTGGGCGGACTGCTCGCCGACCGCTATGACACACGCAAACTGATCCCCCTCGGCCTGATCGGCACCGGTGGCCTGGGGTTGTACCTGGCGACCTTTCCGCCCTTCAGCAATCTGCTGATCGTGTTCAGTTTGTTGGCCGTCTGCGCCGACTGCCTGTTCTGGCCATCGCTGCTCAAAGCCATCCGCAACCTGGGTGACGATCAGGAGCAAGGCCGGTTGTTCGGCCTGCTCGAAGGCGGGCGTGGCGTGGTGGATACGCTGGTGGCCTTTTCCGCCCTGGGCGTGTTCGTCGCCATGGGTTCGGGCGAAACCGGTTTGAAGTCGGCGATCCTGTTCTACTCGGTCATCGACATTTTGGCCGGCACCCTGACCTGGTTCCTGCTCAAGAGCGGCAACGCGCAGGCGGTGGCCAAACCGAAGAATGGCCTGGCGAACCTGATGGAAGCGATCAAGGTTCCGGGCATCTGGCTGGTCAGCCTCAACGTGTTCATGGTCTACATCGTCTACTGCGGCTTGACCTATTTCATTCCCTACCTCAAGGAAATGTACGGGTTGCCTGTGGCATTGGTGGGCGCCTACGGCATCATCAACCAGTACTTCCTGAAGATCCTCGGCGGGCCTGCCGGTGGTTTTATTGCCGACAAGCAATTCAAGAGCACCAGCCGCTACCTGAAATGGGCATTCCTGGCATTGTTGCCGCTGATGGGCGTGATCCTGCTGATTCCGAAAAGCCCAGGGTTCATCTACGCGGGCATGGCCGCCACCCTGTCCTTCGCCTTGATCGTGTTCTCCATGCGCGGCGTGTTCTGGGCGCCCATGGGTGAAGTGGGCATTCCCCAACACATCACCGGCTCGGCCTTCGGCATCGGTTGCCTGATCGGTTATGCGCCCGGCATGTTTGCCTACGTCATCTACGGCTCGATCCTCGATCACTTCCCCGGTGAACAGGGTTACAACTATGTCTTCACCCTGATGAGCGGACTGGCCGTCGTGGGCTTCATGGTGTCCAGCCTGCTCTATCAAGCGGTGCGCAAAAAATCCGTGACCACTGACGGGATGAGTGCGGCGCAAGCCTGATCATCGAGCACTGGGTCATCGGCATGGACGATAACCCAGCGTTATCACTCAATGCGGCGCGCGAGGAATGGTCTTCAGCAGGTCTTCAGGACTGATGTAACCCACGACTGGCTCCGCAACACTGCCCGGCAATGGCAGGTCAAGAATGTGGCCCTTGATCTTGCCGATGACATGCATTTCGCACGGTTTGCAGTCGAACTTCAGGGTCAGCACCTCGTCACCGTGCACCAGTTGCATCGGCGCGACCTTGGTGCGCACACCGGTGACGCCTTTGGCTTGCTTGGGGCACAGATTGAAGGAGAACCGCAGGCAGTGCTTGGTGATCATCACCGGCACTTCGCCGGTTTCTTCATGGGCCTCGAACGCGGCGTCGATCAGCTTGACGCCGTGGCGGTGATAGAAATCCCGGGCCTTCTGGTTGTAGACGTTAGCCAGGAACGACAAGTGCGACTCCGGATACACCGGTGGCGGCGTGGTTTCGGCCTTGCGATGACCTCGCGGGTGGGCGAGCAGACGCGCCGCGGTCAACGCCTCAATCACCTCACGGCGCAAGGCTTTGAGCTGCGAGTTGGGAATGAAGAACGCCTGCGGCGCATCCAGCTCGATGGCAGTGGCGTGATAGTCGGTGGTGCCCAACTGACCGAGCAGATCGCGCAGTTGCTCCAGGGCCTGCTCCGGTTTGTTGGCCAGGCCGAACGGACCGTCCAGCGACAGGCTGGCGCTGACGCCCTCCTCGCTCGTGGCGGTCAGTTGCAGGCGCTGCTCGTCAAGACGTGCCACCCAACTCAAGCCGATACGGCGTTCGGCGGAAGTCTTCTGCAAGGCTTGCTGCCAGTTATGGTCAAGGTTGCGGCTCAGTGGATGGTTGGGCCGCAACTTGAACATCCCGTCCGGCATCTCGTTGGGTTCGACCCGGTAGCGATAGCGCTTCTGGCCGTCGTCGAGGAATTCACCCTTGGGCTCGGCGATGTTGGCGCGGAAACCCACCACTTCGCGCTTGATCTGCACGTTGAGGCCGTCGCCATTGGACAGCGGCTCAAAGGTCACCACCTGCAAGTCACGCTTGCCGACTTTCTCTACCACGCCCACCGACAAGCCGGTGAAGGTTGGCGAGTCGAAGGCGCCGATGTCGATCTTGCGATCCGTGACGAAGTAATCGGTGCTGCCACGGTGGAAGGTCTTGTCCGGGTCGGGCACGAAGAAGTGCGCGGTGCGGCCGCTGGAGGCCCGCGCCAGGTCTGGGCGATCTTCAAGCACGTCGTCCAGACGCTGACGGTAATAGGCCGTGATGTTCTTCACATAGCCCATGTCCTTGTAGCGCCCTTCGATCTTGAACGAGCGCACCCCGGCCTCAACCAACGCGCGGATGTTGGCGCTCTGGTTGTTGTCCTTCATCGACAGCAGGTGTTTTTCGTAGGCAACGACGCGGCCCTGATCGTCCTTGAGGGTATAAGGCAAACGACAGGCCTGGGAGCAATCACCCCGGTTGGCGCTACGACCGTTCTGGGCGTGGGAAATATTGCACTGCCCGGAGAACGCCACGCACAACGCGCCGTGGATGAAAAATTCGATCGCGGCGTCGGTCTCGTCGGCGATGGCGCGAATCTCTTGCAGGTTCAGCTCGCGGGCCAATACCAGCTGGGAGAAACCCGCCTGGTCGAGGAACTTGGCCCGCGCCAGTGTGCGGATGTCGGTCTGGGTGCTGGCGTGCAGCTCGATCGGCGGAATATCCAGTTCCATCACCCCCAGATCCTGAACGATCAACGCATCGACGCCCGCATCGTACAACTGGTGGATCAGCTTGCGCGCCGGCTCCAGTTCGTTGTCATGCAGGATCGTGTTGATCGTGGTGAACACGCGGGCGTGGTAGCGACGGGCGAACTCCACAAGTTGCGCAATATCGCTGACTTCGTTGCAGGCGTTGTGCCGGGCGCCGAAGCTCGGGCCACCGATGTACACGGCGTCGGCGCCATGCAGGATGGCCTCGCGAGCGATGCTCACGTCACGGGCGGGGCTGAGCAATTCCAGGTGATGTTTGGGAAGAGACATATTTTTTATCTGGTTATCACGGTAGGTGCGCATTGTAGCGGGCAAAATCGGGTTGGGCACGTGGGGCGACGGAATGGGGGGCGCTCACCCCGAAAACTGAAAATCAGCAAGCCTTTGAAACGCATCAGGTCGACAAGGCAACCCGTCCTATCCCGGCAAACTCAACTTCCACTTCCACCCCGGCGGACGCCCAGTAGATACCGGTCCAGCTACCACACGCCACCAGGTGGGCGTTCGCGAAATTGAAGTCTTCCGCAGCATCATGACCGCCGGCTGTACCAGCAAAGCCGCGACGATGCTGGGTATTTCCCAACCGGCGGTGAGCCAGGCCATTTGCAAACTGGAGACCAGTTCAGGGATTCAGTTGTTCGTCAGGACCCGAGGACGGCTGGTGCCAACCCAGGAAGCGGCGGCGTTGATGGTGGATGTGAACAATTTCTTCATTGGCTACGAGGTGATCGAGCATCGCCTGAAAAGCCTGCGCAGTTTCGGCATCAAGCGACTATCGATTGCCGTGCACCCGGCCCTGGGCAACAGCTTTCTGCCTCGCGTAATCGCCGCATTCGATACCGCCAAACGCGATATGCAGATTTCGCTGCAGGTCATGAGCTCGCGGGACGTGCATCAGGCGGTCAGCAGCGGCCAGTTCGATCTGGGCTTGATGGCCGATGAGATGCCGGTGGAAAGCCTTGAGCACTCGCAGTTTCTCAACAGCCCCGGTGTGATTGTGATGGCCGCCAGTCACCCACTGGCGAGGCGTACGGTAATTGGCCCGAAGGACCTGGCCGACATCGACTTTCTCGCGCTCAACCCGCAAGACAGCAGCCGCCGACGACTGGAGGCCGCGCTCAGCGCAGAAGACGTGAATTTGCGGATCCGGGTCGAAACCGCTTACGCGCACACCATCTGCGAACTGGCGTTGCTCGGTGTCGGTGTCGGCTTCGTCAACCCGATGGCGGTACGCGACTTCGTCGAGCGCGGGTTGGTGGTCAAACCGTCAGTGTCGACGTGCCGTTCATCAGCATTCTGGTGTTCCAGGCGGGCAACCCCATGACCGACAACGCCAGGCAATTCATCCGCGCCCTGCGCATTCAGCTCAATCGCGACCTGGCGCACCTGCCACAAAAATGAGTCAGCCCCCTAAAACTTCACGGTTAAGACGGCAAGTCGTTCGCTGAAAGGTCCCACGGACAATCCTAACCCTGGTCTTGCAATATAGGCAGCGATCGGCTGAAGCGGACGTTCGACTGATCAGACAAGGTGGTAAGGCTGGCGTCATTTCCAGCGACAGGGACGAACGCATGACAGAGGTCTACCAGGGAAGCAGCCTTTGCATATCGATCATGTTATGCGCTACTTATTACGCCAAACCAGTGAGTCATAGTTCTGGACGTTCGCCCCGAAACGATTCAAAAACGGATATCGATGAGGGATGAGCAATTACTCTTCAAGTGATGCGAGGACTTCGCTTTAGTCGAGGCGCCCAATTGCTTAGGATGGCGCATGCCCTATCACATTATCTTGCTCGTACTTTTTGCAGCGCTCTTGCATGCCAGCTGGAATGCCGCATTGCGCGGTGGCGCCGACAGACTTTGGTCGATGACGATCATGTGCGTGGCGGTTGCCATTGCCAGCATCGCAATAGCCTTGTTTTTGGAAGCTCCGGCCCAAGCCAGCTGGTTCTACGCAGCGCTTTCAGCGGTGCTGCACGTTGGCTACAACTTGTTCCTGGTGCGCAGCTATAAGGTTGGAGACCTTGGGCAAACTTACCCTATATCTCGGGGATCCTCGCCTATCCTGATTACCCTCGCGGCTTCGGTTTTTGCCGGAGAAACGGTTGGGCCAGTCGCGATGATCGGCATTTTACTGGTGTCAGGCGGAATCATTTCGCTGGCCTTTAGAGGGCGCAAGCTTGCCGTTCCCAGTCTGCCTTACGCCCTGGGAACCGGTTGTTTCATTGCGGCTTATAGCGTGACGGATGGCATTGGCGTCCGCCTGTCCGGCGCGCCGATGGCATACACGGTATGGATGTGCGCCTTGTGGGGCATCTTGATGCCTTTGGTGTATGTCGGCGTGCGCGACGCGAAGAGTTTATTTACCTTCCGACCGGGGTTCATGTCGGCCTTCATTGGAGGTCTGGTCTCACTTCTGGCCTATGGCATCGTCATCTACGCCATGTCCGCCGCGCCCATGGGAGCGGTGTCGGCATTGCGCGAAACCAGCGTGTTGTTCGCGGCATTGATCGGATATTTTTTCTTGGGCGAAACACTGACTGTCCGAAAGATATTGGCATGCGCGGTGATTGCTGTCGGGACGATCATCATTGGCTGACGGCAGGGGCGCAAAGCCGAGGTCAGCTATGGGCTCGGTTACAGCCCTTGCTTCAATTTGTTTGCGGTGACTTTTACAAAATTGGTGTGCTGAAATTACATCCATGCGTAAGCCCTTCAATTCCAAATTCAGTAGCGTGCCTACAACCTGAAACGGGTCATGAAAATCATCGACACCACTGGCTTGATGAACGCGTTAACGGCGTAAAAACCGGTCTTTTTTGCCCCCATCCAAAGGGCTTTAAGAGGTTGCTGAGCGGTTTTAACTGTTCCTGGAAACGTCACAGACTTGATCAATTTTCGAAACGTAAGCACGGTCTCCTAGCGTCGATATAGAAAACCCAATCTGACGTTTTTACACACTCTGGTCCAAAAGCAGCCAGTCGAAAGTGTCTGGGTGTCGCTTTAGCTATGCCCCCATATGAACTGTACCGTCATGCCTTTCCAGTTTTATAGAGAGCGTGGAACAGTTTCGATGAGGAGACTCGGGTGTCAGAAAGGATGGCGATGCTGCGTCAGTGCCTAGCAGAGCCAGGAAAAGCGACTGGCATCTCAGCGGCGTTATTTGAATTGCCGCTTATACTGACCGAGCAACCTGGGTTTGCCATCCATGTCGAATTCTCCTCGAACAGTGTCGCGTTCGGAGTGACATCTCGGGCCAGACAAAGTCGTACAGGAAGACAAGAAGCGCGGTGTGTCATCAGGTCGTGAACAGCGCGAACCTTCATATCGCCTTTTTAATGGTTAGTTGATCAATTCACTATCCGATTCAAGGAATGGAGAAGCAGGTTTATGAAAAACCCACTACCGAGAACCGTTGGCTGTGCGATGTTATTGCTCGCCTCCTTTACAGCCACCCTCACCCACGCCACGGACATCACTCCCGCCGAAACGAAAGCCATCGCCGAGGAAGGCTACATTTACGGTCTGCCCATCGTGATGAACTACGCGATCATGTACGACTACGCGGTGGACAAGAACTCCAGCCAGTTCAAGGCGCCGTTCAACCAGATCCATAGCCTGCATCACGTTGCGACCTACCAGGACACGGCCATCATCTCGCCGAACAGCGACACGCCCTATTCCATGATGTTCATGGACGTGCGTAGCGAGCCAGTTGTGCTCTCGGTGCCCGTAGTAGAGAAACCGCGGTATTACTCGGTGCAGCTCGTCGACGGCAATACTTACAACTTCGGTTACATCGGCAACCGTACCACCGGCAATGAAGCCGGCGATTACATGGTGGTCGGCCCCGACTGGAAAGGCGCGACTCCACCGGGCATCAAGAAGGTGTTTCATTCCCGCACGCAACTGCCCTTCGCGATTTATCGAACCCAGCTGTTCAACCCAGCTGATATGTCGAACGTCGAAAAGATTCAATCCGGCTACAAGGCACAACCACTTTCCACCTATCTCAAGCAACCCGCACCACCTGCCGCGCCGCCGATTGATTTCCCGAAGATCGACAAAGACCTGGTAAAGACTGACTTCTTCAAATACCTGGGCTTTGCCTTGCAGTTCGATCCCGCCGCGCCAGATGAAGTGGCGGTCCGCGAGAAACTTGCCCGAATCGGCGTAGGGAAGGATTTTAACTTCCAGGCGCTATCGACCGAGCAGAAGGCCGCCATCGCACAGGGCATGCAGGCCGGGCATGCAAAGGTCGAGGACGGGATCAAGAATCTCGGCACAAAAATCAACGGCTGGAACATTGCCGGTGCCGGTGGCAACAGTGCCTTTTACAACGGCGACTGGCTGAAGCGCGCTGCCGTCGCTCAAGCGGGCATCTACGCCAACGATGCCGATGAAGCCACCTATCCGATTACCAGTACCTTACCCAATGGCGAGCGACTCGACGGCAGCAAGCACAACTACACGATCACCTTTCCTGCCGGGCAACTCCCACCAGTCAATGCCTTCTGGTCGGTGACGATGTACGACGGCAAGTCGCAACTGCTGATCAAGAATCCGATCAATCGCTACCTCATCAACGCGCCGATGCTACCCGACATGAAGAAGAACGCTGATGGCTCGCTGACGTTGTACATCCAGAAGGATTCACCCGGCGCAGACAAGGAAAGCAACTGGCTGCCTGCACCGAATGGTCTGATCTACATGGTGATGCGCCTGTATTGGCCGAAGACGGAAACACCTTCCATCCTGCCTCCTGGCAAAGGGACGTGGAGTCCACCGAAGATCGTCAAAGTTACATGACCTGCTAACAACCGTATCCAGCGGGTGGCCTTGGTGAGCCGCCGCTGGTCGGGGCATCAGATTGTTACAGCCGATCAAAGAATGGCCAATAACCGCGCTAGAAATTAGTCATAGCTAAGCTTTAAATCGCGTCAACTTCGCCCAAGGTTTCTTAAGTCCGCAACCGTCTGTTTTGGGTCGTTTTCAGCCGGTCGCCACAGGCAGCAAACGGCGAGAAAGGGCGAGAAACGGCCTATGACCACCGTAGAGAATAATTTCACCACGGTGGATTTAGCTCCCTTGAGAATTAATTAAGTGTTACTCGTAACTGATGATTCCGAGTTGCTTTGCCATGAACAGTTCGTTCCTCTCAACAATCTCCTCGATCACTTTACCCTCTTTGTTGAAGCGGAAATACGTCAGGGCTGTCCAGGTCAAGTTCTTGCCTTCTACGTTAAAGCCGTGCCATGTATTCGAGCCAGTAGCACAGTGTGTCAACGCGACTACAACAACGTCACCCGTGACAACTTCCTTGCTGAACGTAGTTTCAATAGTCTTATATCGTTCGAGAACATTTTCGCTCAAGGCTCGCTTGAAGTTTTCCAAACCACCTATCGGAGCATCGCAGTCCGGCCGATGCACAACCACATTAGCATCGAAATACTCGGAAACTCGCTCTACATCCTTGCCATCCACACAATATTTAAAATAGTTTTTCACCGTATCCAGATTTTTTACGCCCATACGAAACTTACTCCTCTCACATTGATAACAAGCAACGAATTCAAAAGCTTTTATAAAAGGCCGCACCACTTAAAAAGTCGTATCCCAGAGGCGTTATATCAATTCGAACGAGATATCTTGCACACTGCTCAAGTGTTTAACCGGAACGACCCAGCGCGTAGGGAACATTCTAGGCGGGGTTATGGTATTCGTAAATCTAGAATATATTAGACGTGATATCGACTTTTGGAATACCACATGAGTTTGGAACGGTTGGAAAAATGGGCGACAGTCAGGCATTTCCGCTTGGCCATTGCATTGTTTGAATATGGCAGCGTTTTGCACGCTGCACGCTCGCTGAACCTCTCACAGCCCACGGCGAGCAAGCTACTACAAGATCTGGAAGAGGCTGTTGGAGCTCCGCTCTACACTCGGAATCGTAGGGGGGTTACGCCTACAGAGCTTGGTCGGGACTTTGTACAGCGCAGTCAGATGATCCTTGCCCAACTGGATCATGTATCCCAAGCAATCGACGCTCTTGGAAAAGGGCATGCCGGGCGTGTTGCC
This sequence comes from Pseudomonas sp. GW821-FHT10C09, assembly GCF_059415465.1. NCBI lineage: Bacteria > Pseudomonadati > Pseudomonadota > Gammaproteobacteria > Pseudomonadales > Pseudomonadaceae > Pseudomonas > Pseudomonas sp. GW821-FHT10C09. Next base: position 54,863 of record NZ_JBWKNG010000026.1, on the reverse strand, counting down.
ATAGGAAGCGTGTTAACAGGGTCAAGTTATCTTGTGCCGGCAGCCATCGCACGACTCTGGGCAAGCCGACCAAGCATCCGCATCAAAATCGTCGATGGTGTAAGCACAGAGCTGGTACCTCGGCTTATCTCAGGCGAATTGGACTTCTTGATTGGGAGACTTTCCGATGTCAGCTCAAGCGTCGTTGTCGCTCAGGAGGCACTCTTTAGCGAAAACGCCATCATCGTTGCGCGCCGTGACCACCCTCTTGCTCAGCAACCTGGTATTAAACTGGAAGAGCTCGCGCGCGAAGCATGGATTCTGCCGCCAATAGAAACTACTTTACGGAAGCAGTTCGATAATATCTTTCATCGAAAGGAGATTTGCCCACCACATGCAACTATAGAAACAGCATCATTTTTTAATATACTTTGGTTATTAAAACAGACTGATCTTCTTGGAATATTACCTCAATCAGTTATTTGTGACCCAGCACACAGCAAGGAGCTAGTTCGCCTCCCGGCGTTCGAACCTCTAATTCTGGAGCAAATCGGTGTTTCCCGATTAGCCGACGCTACGTTGTCACCTGCCGCTTCCGCTTTATTGGACGCACTAAGAGAGGTTATGCACAGCTCCCCAAAAACGGGGGAATAGCTTCTTTAAGGGAAGGAGCTCTATCTTTGCAATAGCCCATTGTATGGATAGATAGCCTTGAGAATAGGAAGCAATCGGCCGAAAGCAGATGCCTGTAACTCTTTCTCCACCGAAACACAGGCATTTGCGCGATCACTGTTTGTATATGTCCACCAGTAGGCTAGCGCTTGGCTGCGCGGCCGTCGCTTCTTACTGTTCGCTTACCAGATCACCTTGCAGTCCCCTGAGACCCGCCGGGCTTGAGTAGAGGCTTTCAAAAGCCAATGTCTCAGCCAGTTGCTGTGGCGAAAGCGTTTTCTCTTCCTTCTCAAGCTGAATGCGCATGGGGTCTGCAATATCGCTCGGCAGCGTCTGTTTGAGCGCCACACGCAATAATCCGCAAGCCTTGAGCTTGTTACGCTGGATGCCCTGCCCATTATCGAGATGAACGGCGAGGGAAATCAGCGCCACAGCGTTTCCTTGAGTGGCCGCCTGCAACAACCAGCGATTCGCCAATGGATAGTTCACTGGTACATCACCGCCACTGCTGTAGAGGTAGCCGAGGACGTACTGGGCGTTGACCCGGCCCTGATCGGCAGCGCGCGTATACCAATGCAATGCGGCGGGTAGATCTTTTGGGGTACCAGTGCCATGTAAAGTGGCCGCTCCCAACAGTTCGAATGCAAGGCTATCGCCGGCATTGGCCGCCTGGGTGAGCAATTTCACAGCGTGTTGAGGGTCTGCTGGGACCCCTTTACCAAAGAAATAGAGAGTACCGAGTAGCGTCAGAGCCTCGGCATCGCCTTGAGCGACTGCCTTGCTAGCCCAGTTGAAAGCCTGCTGGTCGTTTGCCTCAACGCCGTTACCTTGGTAATAAAGGGTAGCGAGCTGTCGTTGAGCTTTGGCATGACCTTGCTCTGCAGCCTTGCTGAACCATGTCGCAGCGTGGGCAAAGTCCCTCGGCATATCCAGGCCCGCAATACTTGCAACACCCATATAGTATTGGGCGTCTGCGTTCCCGTGATCGGCCGACTCAATTATCCACTGAAGACCCTTTGGTCGATCAACGTCGATACCTCGACCGTAGTATTGAATGATGCCGAGCTTGTACTGCGCGACACGGTCGCCTTTTTCTGCTGCGCGTAAGTACCAGTCTGCGGCTTTGCCGGAGTTGCGGCCAACTATCAGGCCCTCCTCATAGACTGAGGCGATCAAGACAGTGAGGCTATAAGGGCTTCGCCACAACGTGACAACGAAGGAAACAAGCAGAAATGCCACGAGGCTGAGGAATAGAGCAAACAAAGACCGGCGCAATTTCGAGTCCGTTCATGAAAGGAGAGCTGGAAGTGTATCGATGCCCGCTTTTTGTTCAAACCATGAAAGGAGATGTGATGTGCTTCAGCGCCTGCAACAGCCAATGCGTCGGACTGCGTTTTTTGCGGACACAACGGCGCTGATCCTGTTTTTCACGACCACCGGCATCATCAACGAACGTTTCATTGCCGGCATGACGTGGGATCAGGTTCTTCATGCTCGCCTTCTGGGAGCAGCCCTGATGATTCCAGTCGCGAGACCTTACGGCCTATGGCGGGATTGGTTAATGAGACGAGCCAGTGAGCGCCCGATTTCCAGGTTGCTATGGGACAGTATTGCCCTCGTCAGTTTCCAGGTGCCCATCTACGCAGCGATCATTGCCTTCAGTGGTGCATCGGGAGGCGGCCTGGTGCGCGGCACTCTCGGTGCGGCCTTGATAATGCTCTTTCTGGGACGACCTTATGGAGTGTTCCTTAACGGGGTAAGGAAGCTGTTTGGTTTGCCTCCGGGTGGCGATAAGCCAATGTCGCTGAACAGCTGAGTGATCGCAATCGGCTGTGGATTCAACCGGTCGATGCAACAGATTGGCTAAATCGTTCGGCGGGCTCTTCATCTCCATGTTGCTGACAGAGGAACTCGCGTATCGCTTCGGCGGTTCGCCTGGCGCTGGTCACCACGAAAAAATGCCCCTCGCCCGGCAGGACGTGAAGTTCGGCACGGCGAATGGTGCGGCGCAGGATATGCGCGTTGTACAGCCGCACCAGCGTGTCGCGTTCACCGGTGAGGATCAGCGTGCGCTGGCGTAGTCGTGACAGCCGCAGCAAGCTCGTCCAGCCGACCAGTGCGGTGAGCTGGTGGTAATAGGTTCGCGGGTTGGCCGTCAGCATGCCGTTTACCACACCGAAGCGCAGCAGCGTCTGTATCGAATTGCGCGAGCCTTCTTGCTTCCCCGGTTTGGCACTTTTGCGCCTGCCAAAAAAATCCAGGATGTCGCCGGGCTTCACCAGCATGGCCGGGCCGGCCGAGGTCGCCGCGAGGATCAGCCGGCGCACCATGCCCGGGTAACGCAGGACGAATTCTTGCGCCAATGCGCCGCCCCAACTCACGCCGAACACATCGACCTGCTCGATTCCCAATTGCTTGAGCATCTCGGCGATCAGGTCGGCATGGCGCGGCAGACGCATCGGCCAGCGGGGCATTTGCGATTTGCCGACCCCGGGCACGTCCAACGTAATGGTCTTGTAGCCCACCAGTTCATTGCGCAGGGGATCGAAGGTACGGATCAAACCACCCAGGCCGTTGAGTAATAGCAGCGGTGAGCCGTGGCCGCGGATTGAAACGTTCAGCTGCAAGTCTTTAATGGTTAATTTGCGCGTTGTCATGGTTTCCACCTTCGCCTACCCGCTGTTAAGACCGCGTCTGACGTTGGCGGTGCAAAAAAGCGTGACATCCGCAGCCGCTGGACAGACTAGTGGCTAATAGGTAGCGTCGACTTTCTTCACTGAACTGTTACCGCGGTTGGGCTCGGCGTCATCAATTGCGTTTAAAACCGGCAGTGATGTCGGCAGAGAATAGTCCGGCTTATTAGTTGGAGGAGTTGCAATGACAACAGTCGATGTGAAACCCCGATTCGAAGCAAAGCTTCTTCGTCCAGCAAAGCCTGGTGATGACACGTCGTGGGCGTTTGTAGTACTGCCAAGAGAAGCAAGTGAACAGCTTCCGAGGCGAGGAAGGACGACAGTTGAAGGCACCATCAATGGGCACCACTTCCAGGCAACCCTTGAGCCGGATGGTCAGCTGAGCCATTGGCTGCAGGTCAGTAGAGCGTTACTCGAAGCCGCAGGCGCAACCGCTGGGGACATCGTTACACTAGAGCTAGCCCCGGTGAAAAAGGAACCCGAGCCTGACATCCCCGCAGATTTTCAGGAGGCACTGGCAGCTACTCCTGAAGCTCGAAAAGTCTGGAACACTACGACGACCATCGCACGCGTGGACTGGATACACTGGATTACTTCAGCCAAGCAACTCAAGACGCGCGCAAAACGAATTGGTGATGCCTGCGATATGCTTGCGTCCGGCAAGAAGCACGTTTGCTGTTTCGACCCGTCCGGCTACTACAGTAAAGCGTTCCGTGCGCCCGAGGCGGATAGTTTTTAAATGGGGCATTACGTGGAATACGCGCCCCTGATGCTGCCGTCCGCTCGACAGAAGCCGCCATTCAATCCCGAGCAATCTTGTCATTTGCCAAGGCTTAAGGCAGGGTCGATACCACTGAGATTTCTGCCAAAGGAGTCACCTTATGTCAAAGCTATATCCCAGTATCGATCCTGAGGGGCTGGTCGAGTATTCAGTGGTCTACACCGACCGCTCGCTCAACCACATGTCGCAGTCATTTCAAGACGTGATGAAGAACATTTCCAGGACCCTGAAACAGGTCTACAACGCCCAGGCGGTTGCGGTGGTCCCGGGCAGCGGCACATTCGGCATGGAAGCGGTGGCGCGACAGTTTGCCACCGACCAGCAATGCCTGGTGATACGCAACGGCTGGTTCAGTTATCGCTGGAGCCAGATCCTTGAGATGGGCAACATCCCGGCGGCCACCACAGTGCTCAAAGCCCGACCGGTCGAAACGGGTCGCCAGGCGGCCTACGCCCCACCTCCTCTGGACGAAGTGCTGGCAGCCATTGCGGCGCAGAAGCCGCAGATTGTCTTCGCCCCCCACGTTGAAACCTCATCCGGGATTATCCTGCCCGACGACTACCTGCGGGCCGTCGGCGACGCCGTGCATGCGGTAGGTGGCCTGTTCGTGCTGGACTGCATCGCCTCAGGCACGCTGTGGGTTGATATGCACAAATGCGCTGTCGACCTGCTGATCAGCGCACCGCAGAAAGGCTGGAGCGCCTCCCCTTGCTGCGCCCTGGTGATGTTCAGTGCTTTGGCCCTCGAGCGCATCGAACAGACGCAGAGCAGCAGCTTCGCCTGCGACCTGAAAAAGTGGCTGCAGATCATGCAGGCCTACGAACAGGGCGGCCATGCCTACCATGCGACCATGCCCAGCGATTCCCTCGCGCGGTTCAACGAAGTGATGAAAGAGACGCAGGCCTACGGTTTCGACAAGGTCCGCTGGGAACAACAGGCGCTGGGCGATCGGGTGCGCGCAATGTTGACCGGCAAAGGCATCAAAAGCGTAGCCGCAGCCGGCTTTCAGGCCCCTGGCGTAGTGGTGAGCTACACCGATGATGCCGACATCAAGAGCGGCAAGAAATTTGCCAACCACGGCCTGCAGATCGCCGCCGGAGTGCCGTTGCAATGCGACGAGCCGGCCGACTTCCAGACCTTCCGCATCGGTCTGTTCGGACTCGAAAAGCTGCACAATATCGAGCGCACCGTCAGCACTCTGGAGCAGGCACTGGACGAGGTGATGCCCGAATCGCCGTGAGCATTCGTCAGCGTTGGGCGTTGTGGTGGGTGCGCTGCGCTATCAACGCTGAATTACCAGGCATCTTGACGCCGCAGCGATATTCGCGATGTGAAAAAGGCCGTCACTGCGGCGAGCACCAGCAAGATAGCGCTTGCGAGAAAGGTCATGCGATAGCCGCTCCCGTCGAACAACAGCCCGCCGAGGGTAGAGCCCAGCGCAATGGACAGCTGAATGACCGCCACCATCAGGCCGCCACCGGCTTCGGCATCCTTGGGTAACGCCCTGGCCAACCACGACCACCACCCCACAGGTGCAGCCGTCGCGATCAGGCCCCACAGCCCAAGTAATACAAAAGCAGCCACGACTCCACCGCCGAGGACAATCAAGGACAGCGCAATGGCGGCCATCAAGAGAGGAATGCTGACCAGGACGCGGTACATGCCGGTTTTCAGAAAAGTGCCGATCAGGAGGGTCCCTACAAAACCCGCCACGCCGATGACCAGCAGGATCATCGACAACAGGGAGACATCTACACCCGTGACGCTTTCCAGAAACGGGCGCAGATAGGTGAACAATACAAACTGCCCCATGAAGAAAATGCCCACACTCAACATGCCGAAACGGACCAATCGGCTCTTGAACAACCGAAAGACATTGCCCGCTCCCGCTTTGCGCGGCGCCGCCATGGCTGGCAGGCTGATCCACTGCCAGATCAACGCGATGATCGCTACCGGAATCAGGCAGAAAAAAGCCCCCCGCCAACCGATGACACTCCCCAGATAGCTTCCCAGTGGCGCGGCCACTACGGTTGCCAAAGCATTACCGCCGTTGAAGATTGCCAGAGCCTTGGGCACGCTACGGGACGGTACCAGGCGCATGGCCATTGCCGCCGACATCGACCAGAACCCACCGATCACCACGCCGATCAGCGCACGCCCCATCATGTACACCGTATAGTTTGGCGCCAGACCGACCACCAGCCCTGACACGCACATAATCCCGGTCAGTAGCAGCAACAGCGTCTTGCGGTCCATTGCGCCTGCAAGCCTGGAAATCGACAGGCTTGTCAGCACCGCGAAGGCGCCGGAGATGGCGATCCCATACCCGGCCAGTCCTTCACTGATGTTCAGATCCGATGCTATCGGCGTAAGCAAACTGACGGGCATGAACTCTGAGGCGATCAGCGCGAATACGCACAGCGTCATCGCAAAGATGCCACTCCAGTAAGCCGGGAGCTCCCCAGTCCCCGATGTGCCGAGGGCATCACCTGCCGGGATGTCGAATACAGGTGTCTCGCTCATCATCAGTACTCCGCTCCAGATAGGTGACAGAGCTTGACGGATTCGAGTTACCTTGATTAGTAGGTGTAATCTTCATGTAGTTTTGAGAAAAACTCAGCAATGGCCCATACCAAAGTCAACGATCTCCAGGCTTTTCTAGCAGTGGCGCGCGATCAAAGCTTTACCAAAGCCGCCGCCAAACTGGGCATTACGCCTTCTGCGCTGAGCCATACCATCCGCGCGCTTGAACAAAGACTGGGGATACGACTGCTGGCCCGCACGACACGCAATGTGTCGCCGACAGAGGCTGGAGAACGATTGATGCGCTCGATCGCCCCGCTTTTTGATCAGATCGCCGTCGAGATTGAAGCCTTGAGCGAATTACGAGACACGCCCAGTGGCACGATTCGTATTTCCTGCACTGACGATCAGATTGAATTGTGCATTCGGCCGATGCTTGCAGGCTTCTTGAAGAATTACCCGGATATCACCCTGGAGTTCTACGTCGACTATGGATTCACTAACGTGGTCGAGGAACGCTTCGATGCCGGCATTCGCCTGGGCGAATCGATCAGCAAGGACATGATCGCGGTTCGCATCGGACCGGACTGGCGGTTGGCGGTGGTGGGCTCTCCAGCCTATTTCGAACGCAACCCGGCACCCACAACCCCCTATGAGCTGACCGGGCATGACTGCGTGAATATCCGACACAGGCCATCAGGGGCGATTTACGCCTGGGAGTTTGAGCGAGATGGCCAGGCGTTTACGGTCAAGGCAGAGGGGCAACTTGTTTTCAACAGCATCATGCATGTGCTCAATGCTGCCGTTGATGGCATTGGTCTGGCCTACGTACCAGAGGAATTGGTCGCACCGTATCTGGCCGACGGCCGACTCCAAGAAGTCCTGGCCGACTGGTGCCCCAAGTTTCAGGGTTACCACTTGTATTACCCCAACAGACGCCAGACGTCTCCCGCCTTTTCTGCATTGGTGGAAGCGCTGAAATATAGAAGCTGACTCACTGCGCCTCCCCCTCTTTCGCATTCGCTTGCCCTGATCGTTCCTCCAGTCTCACCGAACCCCGTCCAGCAAAAAGCCGATGTTGAGTCAGTATCGGTTCAGCCGATTGAAGCCTGCGAATTATCGATTTGAGCTGTTATTGAAGGCGCCTGAGTATGGGGTCACTTCCAACAACAAAAACAAAGGACCCGCCATGATTGCCCGATTCCACAATCCAGTTGATACACGTTTCGGCTGGGGCAGCCTGCATGAGCTCGCCAACATTACTGAAAACCAGAAAGTCGCCCTTGTGACCTTTCCCGAGGCGCGTGGGCTGGGCTTGGTTGATCGCATTCAAGACCTGCTGGGCGACCGTCTGGTGTATGTGATCGAGGATGTTCAGCCTAATCCCGATGTGGCCCAGCTACGTGATACCTATGAGCGATTCTGGCAGCAGGCCGGCGAATGTCACGCGGTCATTGCAGTCGGTGGCGGCAGTGCCATCGATACCGCCAAGGCGCTGATTGTGGGTACTGAATCGGGGCACTTTGATGAATTGCTCGCGCTGCTGGCAACCGCAAAGCCCTTCGTCCCGGCGCGCAGCAAAATACTGATCGCGGCGCCCACCACGGCGGGCACCGGGAGCGAGGTGACGCCTTGGGCGACGATCTGGGATTCGGCCAGCCACAAAAAGTATTCGCTGCACCTGGAATGCACCTGGCCCAAGGTTGCCATTGTCGATCCAGAGTTGATGCTGACGGTTCCGGGAAGCGTCACGGTCTCTACGGGCCTGGACGCTCTGTCGCATGCATTGGAATCGGTCTGGAACATCAACGCCAACCCGGTTTCGGACACCTTCGCCATCTCCGCCATTGCCGACATCCTGGAATGCCTGCCGCTACTGCGTCGGGATCTCTCCAACAAGGAACTGCGTTCGCGCATGGCGTTGGCCGCGCTCAAGGCCGGGTTGGCGTTTTCCAACACCAAAACCGCCCTCGCCCATTCCATCTCCTACGAAATGACCCTGCGCTACGGCCTGCCGCACGGGATTGCCTGCTCCTTTACGTTGCCGCTGGTACTGGGCCTTGCCTGGGGCCACGACGCAGCGCGTGACCGAACCCTTCAACGAATATTCGGCAACGACCTGGACAAAGCCCAAAGTCAACTGCGTGAATTCCTGCATAGCCTGGACGTGAAAACAGAGTTTTCCGACTACGGTGTAACGGCGTCACAAGCCGAGCAAATGATCAGTTTCGCCATGCAGGGCGCGCGGGGCAAAAACTTCATCGGCTCTCAAGCTGCCTAGAGCCTGCCAGCCCAACCAAGCACTGTCAGCGGCATGACGAGCCGCGACGATTTCCTGCTGCACCCATAAAAGAGTGCACCCGCCGACACACCATCGGTGGGACCGAACAATAATAAGGAAAAGATCATGAATCGTGCCCAAACCATGCCTGCTCTGGCCGTCCACACCGCGTCGTTTCGAGTCGCTCAATGGCGCATGCTGCTGGCGGCGATGTTCTGTTATCTGTTTTTCTACACCGGCCGACAGACGTTCGGTTTCGCCATTCCGGGGATCCAGGCCGAGTTCGGCTTTACCAAGGAACACCTTGGATGGGCATCGGCCGCAATGCTCTGGGCTTATGCCATCGGCCAGGCAATCAACGGTAATCTCGCCGATAAATTTGGTGGCCGCCGCATCATGACCGCCGGTGCCGTATTGTCCTGCGCCGCCAACTGGGTGACCAGTTTCGCAGGCAATTTTGCCGCGCTGATCCTGCCTTGGGGCATCAACGGTTATTTCCAGGCCTTGGGCTGGGCGCCGGGCAGTCGGCTGATCTCCAATTGGTGGAGTGCCGGCGAGCGCGGCAAGGTCTATGGCTTGTACGTGTTCGCCGCCGGTTGCGCCTCCGTACTGTCTTACGTGACCTCGATCGTTGTGCTTGAGGTGATGCATCTGGAGTGGCGCTGGATCTTCAGGTTACCCGTGTTGTTGATGCTGGCAGGCGGCATCATCTTCTACCTGGTGGCGCGCGAACGTCCACAGGACCTGGGCTTCGAGCCACTCGCCGATACCGGGGTCGCCAACGCCGATGACAAAAATCACGAAGTGGCCCATGGCGAAGTCGAAACCTCTGCACAACGCTACAAAGCCGTCCTGAAAAACTTTCGTTTGATCATCGCCGCGGTGTCCCTGGGTTTCCAGAACGCTGCTCGCTATGGCCTGATCGTCTGGGTACCGGTGCACTTTCTGGGGGCCAACTGGAAGAGCGGCGACAGTATGGTCGATCCGAAGTGGATCACCGTTGCCCTGCCAGTGGGCATGGCCATTGGCGCGCTCAGTAATGGCTGGATTTCGGACAAATTGTTCGGGTCCAAACGCTACCTGGCGATCATGCTCTACATGTTCCTCGGTGCAGGCACCAGCTTGTGGATGTGGACCCTTGCACCTCACAGCGCGACCGGTCTCGTGGCGTTGTTCCTTTGCGGGTTCTTCGTGTACGGCCCTGCTTCCAGCTTTTGGGCGCTGTGCCCGGACCTGGTCGGAGCAAAGCGTGCTGGCACGGCAACCGGTGTGATGAACTTCTCGTCCTATTTGTTTGCGGGCCTGGCGGAACCCTTGATCGGCAGTATGCTCGACAGTACCGGCAATACGTCGTTGATCTTCATCGTGGTCACTGCCGCGTGCCTTTGCAGCGCTGTGGTTGCGCTGTTCATCAGGCGTTGAATACAAGGTTCAGAGACTTGAATCAAAGGTTACGGCTCAGGAACAGGATCTTTTATGTACCAGTACCACAAGTGGTTACGTTCTTTTCATGCGGTAGCGAAGACCGGCAGTTTCACCCTTGCTGCCGAGTACCTGAGCGTCGGCCAACCGACGGTCAGCGAGCAGGTCAACGCGCTGGAAAAGAAGTTTTCCGTGGAACTGTTCCACCGTCGTGGCCGCTATATCGAAATGAGTTCGGCGGGACACAAGCTCTATGCGATCACCCAGGGCCTGTTCGGCCAAGAGGATGAAGCCGTGCAACTTTTACAAAGTTTCAAGCAACGCAAGTCCGGTATGTTGCGCCTGGGTGCAGTTTCTCCGCCCATCGCAATGAACCTGACGTACGAATTGATGCAACAACATCCGGACATCGAACTGGAGACCTCGTTTTCTCCTGAAAAGGAAACGCTGGACCGGCTCTTCAACTTCGACATCGACGTGGCAATTCTGGCGTTGTCCGAATTCGACCAGCGTTTTGATACGCAGCTTTACCGGCGCTATCCGATCATTGCCGTCGTGCGTGACGACCATCCCTGGGCCAGTCAGGAAGAAGTGCACGTTGAGCAGATCAGCAGTGAACGGTGGGTGCTTCGGGAAAAAAGCTCACGCACTCGTCAGTTGGTGGAAGAAAGCTGCAAGCGCCTCGACGTCTCGCTGAACTGTGTCATGCAGTTGAACAGTCGCGAAGCCATCGTCCACGCCATCGCCAAAGGCATCGGCATTGGTTTTGTGTCTGCCGTCGAGTACACCGAAACCCCAGGTACAAAACCGATCACGTTTGTTAATCACCCGTTTTCCATCGACTACCACCTGTGCTGCCTCGGTATTCGCAGAAACCGGCCGATGATCGCGGAGTTGTTCGACTCAAGCCCGACACCCGCTATTTAACTCTGTAACGCACTTCAACAATCGATAAGCCTACTTCTCACTGATGAGAGGGACGGCCTCCCCCTACCCAAAAGTGGAGATTCACCATGCATTACAAACAACCTGCTCAACTGCAAGCCGTGGTCCTGGACTGGGCCGGCACCGTCGTTGATTTTGGCTCATTCGCCCCTACACAAATTTTCGTCGAGGCTTTCGCCGAGTTTGGCGTGGCGGTCTCTCTGGAGGAAGCGCGCGGTCCCATGGGCATGGGTAAGTGGGACCACATCCGCACATTATGCAACCAGCCACAGATCGCAGAGCGTTACCGAGCGGTGTTTGATCGCTTGCCGACCGATGAGGACGTCACAGCGCTTTATGAGCGTTTCATGCCGCTACAAATCGAGAAGATCGCTCTGCATTCGGCGCTGATTCCTGGCGCCTTGAACGCCATCGATGCGCTGCGCGGCCAGGGTTTGAAAATTGGGTCCTGCTCAGGCTACCCGGCCATAGTCATGGCAAAAGTGATGGAGCTGGCGCGCAACAATGGCTACGTTGCCGACCACGTGGTAGCGACCGACGAAGTGCCCAATGGCCGCCCACATCCAGCCCAGGCTTTGGCTAACGTGATCGCGTTGGGGATCAGCGATGTAGCCGCTTGCGTGAAGGTCGATGACACCTGGCCGGGCATCCTCGAAGGCCGTAGTGCCGGCATGTGGACAGTCGCGTTGACGTGCTCCGGCAACGCCCTGGGCTTGACCTACGATCAGTACAAAGCGTTGCCCTCCGACAAACTGGCAGAAGAACGCACCCGCATCATCAAGATGTTTGAAGGCTCTCGCCCGCACTACCTGATCGACACCATCGTCGAGTTGCCGGCCGTCATCGAAGACATCAATGCCCGCCTGGCACGCGGTGAAACACCTCAAGGTTGCTGACTCCACCCGGCGACTGAAGTGACCGTGGTTGCCCCCGGACGGCCCCCACCCAAAACAACAAGAGAGACTCGTCATGATCTACACCCCTCCTGGCACCCCCGGTGCCCTCGTATCCTTCAAGCACCGCTACGGTAACTACATCGGCGGCGAGTTCGTCGCGCCTGTCAAAGGCCAGTACTTCACCACGACTTCGCCCGTGAATGGCCAACCGATTGCCGAATTCCCGCGCTCCACTGCCGAAGACATCGACAAGGCCCTGGACGCTGCCCACGCCGCCGCCGATGCCTGGGGCGCCACGTCCGCCCAAGCTCGTTCGCTGGTGCTGCTGAAAATTGCCGACCGCATCGAGCAGAACCTGGAACTGCTGGCAATCACCGAATCCTGGGACAACGGCAAAGCCGTTCGCGAAACCCTCAACGCCGACATCCCGCTGGCTGCCGACCACTTCCGCTACTTCGCCGGTTGCATCCGGGCGCAGGAAGGCAGCGCCGCCGAGATCGACGGCAATACCGTGGCGTATCACATCCACGAACCACTGGGCGTGGTCGGGCAGATCATCCCGTGGAACTTCCCGATCCTGATGGCCGCCTGGAAACTCGCCCCGGCATTGGCCGCCGGCAACTGTGTGGTGCTCAAGCCTGCCGAGCAGACCCCGCTGGGCATTACCGTGCTGATGGAGCTGATCGGCGACCTGCTGCCACCGGGCGTATTGAACATCGTGCAAGGCTTCGGCAAAGAAGCCGGCGAAGCGCTGGCCACCAGCAAACGCATCGCCAAAATCGCTTTCACCGGCTCGACCCCGGTCGGCTCGCACATCATGAAATGTGCCGCCGAAAACATCATTCCGTCCACCGTGGAGCTGGGTGGCAAGTCGCCGAACATCTTCTTCGAAGACATCATGCAAGCCGAACCGTCCTTCATCGAGAAAGCCGCCGAAGGCTTGGTGCTGGCGTTCTTCAACCAGGGCGAAGTCTGCACCTGCCCGTCCCGCGCCCTGGTGCAAGAGTCGATCTACGACGACTTCATGAAAGTCGTGATGAAAAAAGTCCTGTCGATCAAACGTGGCGACCCGCTGGACACCGACACCATGGTCGGCGCCCAGGCGTCCGAGCAGCAATTCGACAAAATTCTTTCGTACCTGGAAATCGCCAAAGGCGAAGGCGCCGAGCTGCTGACTGGCGGCAAGATAGAAAAACTCGAGGGCAACCTGGCGACCGGGTATTACATCCAGCCGACCCTGCTCAAGGGCACCAATAAAATGCGCGTGTTCCAGGAAGAAATCTTTGGCCCGGTGGTGAGCATCACCACCTTCAAGGACGAAGCCGAAGCCCTGGCCATCGCCAACGACACCGAGTTCGGCCTCGGCGCCGGCCTCTGGACCCGCGACATCAACCGCGCCTATCGCATGGGCCGCGCCATCAAGGCCGGTCGTGTATGGACCAACTGCTACCACTTGTACCCGGCGCATGCCGCGTTCGGTGGTTACAAAAAGTCCGGCGTCGGCCGTGAAACCCACAAGATGATGCTTGATCACTATCAGCAGACCAAAAACCTGCTGGTGAGCTACGACATCAATCCGTTGGGCTTCTTCTAATGCTCGGGTAGTGAGCGACTAGTCAGAAACCAAGACGTGCCCTGTTGGATGAAAACACAGGGCACGTCAATGGATTCAAGCACTGAGGGGCAGTCGCTGCGATATTTTTCAGGGCTATTACTGTTGAGTGCCTGCCGGTCTACCCCGCGTCCACTTCATTGACCGGCAACGAAGCAAACATTTCAACGCGGCACACCTCAAGGATTTCATCCGCCAGTGCCGAATCATCCGGACAGGCACGCGACAAAATTATCGCACCGACCGCACGAGACAGGAGGTCGATCATTTTCTTTCTCCCCTCACCCGAAGCGGCATCCGGCTTCGTCGGGTATTTATTCCCCAGTGTTTGCAGGGTGTGCTCGATCCCTTCGGCAAACGTCGCTTTCACATCAACCGATTGACGCGCCGCGTCGCCACATAACGCGGCCATGGTGCAACCGTTGCCGCGTCCATCGCGATGTTCCCTGGTCACATAGACGTCGATAAAGCCCGGAACATCGAGCGATTCAGCCCCTTCCAGCGATTTGGAAAGGCTGCTGGCCGAGGCTTCGGCCATCAGGTCGGCCTTCGAACCGAAATGCTTGTAGAAACCTCCGTGGGTGAAACCGGCAGCCGCCATGAGGTCCGATATTCCAACGCCGTCGAAGCCGCGCTCACGGAACACCTCAGAGGCCGTCTCAACGATGTGCTCCCGATTGGCCTGCGCCTGGGCCTTGGTCACTCTCACGTGCAATACCTCATGTCGACTGGGAAATCATGCGCCCAATGATACATAGATGTTGATCACAATCAAAACCGTTGACAGTTTAGATTTCGATCATCATCCTAATTGCACGCACCACCGACCTCCATCAACAGGCACGGAAGACATACCAGATGACCGACCAGAATCTGTTCACCCCTTACACGCTTGGCGCTCTCACGCTGTCGAACCGTGTCGTCCTCGCGCCACTGACGCGCAACCGCGCAGGCGAAGGCTTTGTGCCAAGCGAGTTCGCAGCCACCTATTACAGCCAACGCGCCAGCGCAGGCTTGCTGATCAGCGAGGCCACGCAGATTTCCCGACAGGGCCAGGGCTATCAGGACACCCCCGGGATCTACACCCAGACGCAGATAGATGGCTGGCGCACAGTGACCGATGCCGTCCACGCCGAGGGCGGAAAAATCTTCCTGCAACTGTGGCATGTCGGTCGGGTGTCGCACGTTGATCTGCAAGAAAACGGCGCCGCTCCCGTGGCCCCTTCTGCGCTGCGCGCCGCCACCAAAGTATTCGTCAACAACCGCTTTGAAGACGTCTGCGAGCCACGCGCGCTGGAGATCAGTGAACTGCCGGGAATCGTCGCCGATTTCCGCCAGGCCGCGGCAAACGCTGTCGCCGCCGGGTTCGACGGTGTGGAGATTCACGGTGCGAATGGCTATTTGCTGGATCAATTCCTCAAGGACAGCGCCAACGTGCGCACTGATGCTTACGGCGGCTCGATTGAAAACCGTGCGCGTCTGTTGCTCGAGGTGACGGCAGCCGTCGTCAATGAAATCGGTGCGGATCGCACCGGTGTGCGCCTGTCGCCTGTGTCACCGGCCAATGGCGTTTCCAGCAGTGATCCGCAGGCGCAATTCGATTACGTCGTCGATCAACTCAACGCCCTCGGCGTCGTTTATCTGCACGTGGTGGAAGGTGCAACCGGTGGCCCGCGCGACGTGGCGCCATTCGATTTCGGCGCGCTGCGCCAGCGCTTCAAGAACACCTACATCGCCAACAATGGCTACGACCTGGACCTGGCGACTTCGCGGCTCGCCGAAGACCAGGCCGATCTGATTGCGTTCGGTCGCCCGTTCATTGGCAACCCGGATCTGGTGGAGCGCCTCCAGAGCGGTGCGCCGTTGTCCGCCTTCAATCCCGCCACCCTCTATGGCGGCGGCTCGGCAGGCTACATCGACTACCCGACGTTGGCTGAATCGAGCGCCACAGCACGCTGAGCAATCAATGAACGCGCTTTCTGTTTCCACACATCCTGAAAGAGAGATGAACCCATGAGCACTCGCCCTACCGTTCTCATCACCGGCGCCTCCACTGGCATCGGCGCCGTCTACGCCGAACGCTTCGCGCAACGCGGCCACGATCTCGTCTTGGTTGCCCGAGACCAGGCACGCCTGGACGCACTTGCAGCCCGGTTGCGCAGTGAACACGACGTCGCCGTCGAGGTGATTCCGGCGGACCTGACCCAACTCAGCGATCTGACAACGGTTGAAGCACGCCTGCGCGACGACGCCCGTATCGGCATCCTCGTCAATAACGCTGGCGCTGCGCTGTCCGGCAACTTCATCGACCAAAGCACCGACCGTGTTGCGCAATTGGTCGCCCTCAACACCACGGCGCTGGTGCGGCTCGCCAGCGCCATCGCCCCACGCCTGGCCAAAGCAGGCGACGGTGCGATCATCAACATCGGTTCGGTGGTGGGTCTGGCGCCGGAGTTCGGCATGTCGGTCTACGGTGCGACCAAGGCGTTTGTGCTGTTCCTTTCCCAAGGCCTGAGCCTGGAACTTTCGCCTCAGGGCGTCTACGTGCAGGCCGTGCTGCCGGCGGCAACCCGCACAGAGATCTGGGATCGCTCCGGCATCGACATCAACACCCTGAACGAAATCATGGAAGTGGGCGATCTGGTGGATGCCGCACTGGTCGGTTTTGATCGGCGTGAGCCTGTGACGATCCCGCCGCTGCACGAAGCTGAACGCTGGGATGACCTTCAGACCGCACGTCAGGGCCTGCTGGGACAGATCCGCCAGTCGGCGGTTGCCCAGCGCTACCAAATCCCGCAGTGATCTTTTTGTAGCGAACACCCAGGCAGGATTCGATGCAGGCGCCCAAGGCACTGCATCGAAAGCGGCCCTCTGTTCGGAGTAGACATGGCTCCCACGAATACAAATGACCCCACTGGCTCGCAGGCATCGTTCGTCAATGCGGCGAACCAGTCGATCACGGTCAACGGCATTCCCTTCGCCTATCGCGACGTTGGACCCAAGACCGACGTGCCCCTCGTGCTGTTCAACCATTGGGGGGCGGTGCTGGACAACTTCGACCCCGGGATCATCGATGGCCTGGCGCAAACAAGGCGCATCATTGCCACCGACTATCGCGGCATCGGCAGCTCTGGTGGAACCGCGCCTCTGACGGTCGGCGAGATGGCTGACGATGCCATTCAACTGATCCATGCGCTGGGGTTCGAAACTGTTGATGTGCTTGGTTTTTCACTCGGCGGTTTCGTCGCTCAAGACATCGCCCTGAAGGCGCCCGAATTGGTGCGCCGCTTGATTCTGACCGGCACTGGGCCGGCCGGCGGCACCGGTATCGACAAGGTTGGCACGGTGTCGTGGCCATTGATGCTCAAAGGCTTGCTGACCCTGCGCGATCCCAAGTTCTACCTGTTCTTTACGTCGACGCCCAATGGCCGTCGATCCGCCTCGCAGTATTTGCAACGCCTGAAAGTGCGCAAAAAAAATCGCGATAAAAAACCGACGCCCAGCGCCTTTCTCCGGCAGTTGAAAGCCATCATTGCGTGGGGCAGACAGGCCCCTCAAGACCTCGGGCGCTTGCGGACGCCGACGCTGATCGTCAACGGCGATAACGACATTATGGTGCCCAGCGTTAACTCGATTGCGCTGGCTGACCGCATCCCCAACACACAACTGGTGATTTATGAGGATGCCGGCCACGGCGGCATTTTCCAGCACTACGCTGACTTTGTAGCCAAGGCACTGGCGTTCCTTGATGCCTGACAACACCGCATGTTGACGCCGAAAACGCTCCGCCCTCCTTCCAACCTGACAAGAGCCGTACAACGATGAAGGCATTTTTAATTGATCGCTATGGCAAGAACACCGGGCGCATTGGCGAAGTCCCCGTCCCCGCGGTGGGCGCCCACGACGTCTTGATCGAGGTACACGCCAGCAGTGTCAACGTGCTGGATTCGAAGATCCGCAAAGGCGAATTCAAACTGATCCTGCCCTATTCATTTCCGCTGGTACTGGGCAATGACCTGGCGGGCGTGGTGGTTGAGGTTGGCGCGCAAGTGAACCGGTTCAAACCGGGAGACGAAATCTACGCTCGCCCGCCCGAAACGCGGATCGGCACGTTCGCCCAATTGATCGCCGTGAACGAAAACGCAATCGCCCTGAAACCCGCCAATATCACCATGACACAAGCTGCGTCCATCCCCTTGGTCGCACTGACCGCCTGGCAAGTGCTGGTCGAAACGGCCCGACTGGAAAAGGGCCAGAAAGTGCTGATCCATGCCGGTTCCGGCGGCGTCGGCACCCTTGCCATCCAGCTGGCTAAACACCTTGGTGCCTTTGTCGCGACCACCACCAGCACCGCAAATGTCGAATGGGTGAAAGCGCTGGGGGCCGATCTGGTGATCGACTACACACAGCAGGACTTCGAGAACGTCTTGCATGACTACGACGTGGTGTTGAACAGCCTCGGCGCGGATGTACTGGAGAAATCACTCAAGGTCCTCAAGCCTGGCGGCCAACTCATTTCCATCTCAGGACCACCCACTGCGCAGTTCGCGCAGGAGCAAGGGTTGTCCTGGCCATTGAAGCAAGTCATGCGCCTGCTGAGCCTCGGTATTCGGCGCAAGGCACGCCAGCGGGACGCCAGCTACGCGTTCGTGTTCATGCGGGCCAATGGCGCCCAACTGCAACAAATCACCGCGCTCATTGAGGCCGGAATCATCAAACCTGTGGTTGACCGCTCCTTCACCTTTGAATCAACGGCAGAGGCATTGAAGTACGTCGAGCAGGGACGCGCCAAGGGCAAGGTTGTTGTTACGATCAAATGAATACCTTCGAAGGAGCCTGGAACCCCGGGGGACAATTCAGTTGTCAGGTGGACGGCGAGAGGACGGGGCGTCCTCTTCTCTGAATTCGCGTGCTAAATGAGTTTCGCTGTTTCCGTTGACCCTTTATTGACAGGACGGATCTTGAACCAGATGGAGTACATCGCTGGCAGGAACACCAGCGTCATGATGGTGCCGACGAAGGTGCCTCCGATCAGGGTGTAGGCCAGCGTCCCCCAGAAGACGGAGTGTGTCAGGGGAATGAACGCCAGGATGGCGGCGAGTGCAGTCAGCAGTGGTAAGTATCAAAAAATGACGACGACATCTGAAATCTGCGACACCGGTTGCGGGCTCAACGCCACGCTGCGCATCATCTCGGGCAAGTGGAAACCGCTGGTCTTGTTTTTCCTGCGCGACGGCCCGAAACGCTATGGCGAGCTCAAGCGTTTGATCCCGGGCGTCAGCGACAAAGTCCTGATCCAGCAGTTGAAGGATCTGGAAGCCGATCAGGTGCTGGCACGGACCGACTACAAGGAAGTGCCCCCGCGCGTGGACTACACGCTAACCCCGCTCGGCCGTAGCCTGGCTGATGCGATCATCCCGCTGTGCACCTGGGGAACCGAGAATGCGGCGCAAATGGCAAGCATCTTCGCCAAGCGCGACGCTTTGGCCTAGCGCGATGCTGACGAACCGCTGAGGGGGACGATTTTGCGCAGGCGTGCGCCGTCTTTTCGCAAAGCGAACACCTGAGCCGCCACGCCAACAACCAGCGCAAGGGCTATAAAACCCAGCGCACCTTTGAGCAGTGGCGAATTCGGGTCAGTGACGATGGGGTGGCCATCGGGGACTCGACGCAACGTCTCCGAGACGGTAGGGACCATCAGGAGGAACGCCGTCAAGCTCAGAAGGATGGTTTCAAGGTACACCCCTGCCCGACCCAGCCACGTAACGAAGCCGACCCCGTAGCCGACGAGCAATAGCACGATCGTGGCCGCCCCGATCACAGGGCTGATCGGTTGATGGGCCACCAGAAACACAGTAAAGCCGCCGATCAGCATCGAGACGAGGTAGGCAAGGCCGGCCCGCGACCGTGGCACGATGCGCCCGTGCCTGATGAACATATAGGCCGCCAAGGGAATGGCTGGCAGGCTCCCGAGGGTGTGTACCCAGCCAAGGGCAGAGATCCCGAACATTCGATTGTTCCTTTTTTGATTGGATGATGTACATGACGCAGCGAACGCCGTTGCGTTGCCGATCAACCGCGTGAAAGCGTTATGATTCCGGGGTTCAGACTATTGAAGGCGTGGCCGGACTGATATGACGGATCTACTCGAAGACTTGACCATTCGTCCAGAGCTGCAGTTAGAGGGGCTGGCCACAGGGGATCTGCTCTCCCAGGTATTAGCGCAGATTCGTCTGACCGGGGACCGCGTCTACTCCACCACACAGGGTTTGGGTCAACGCCTGACGCTGGACGAAAAAAGCTCGCACATCTGCGTCCTGCAAAAGGGACAGCTCCACATCGAAAGCGCCGACGGGCAGGTCCAGACGATCGAACAGGGCGACATCCTGCTGCTGCCCCACGACCCGTCATCGTTGAGCATCACCGCCTCCAAGGGACCTGCGTCGCTCGTCATTTGTCGATTCTGGTTCGATGCCAGCAGCTTCCAGGCCATGCTGTTCGCCTTGCCGTGGCTGATCCATATCAAGCACGCCGAAGCTGCAGCGTGGTCGGAAGGTATCCTGCATTTCATGCTCATCGAGGCCAATGACACGCAGCCTGGAGGCGCGTTGATGATTTCGCGCCTCATTGATCTCACCGTCATTCGCATCCTGCGAACCTGGGTTCAGCACGGCATGGCGTCAGGCTGGTTAGGCGGCTTGTCCGACGAGCGCATCGCCCGAACCCTCAGAGCCATCCATGAAAAGCCCGGGCAACAATGGCGCATCGATGCACTCGCCACGATCGCCGGCATGTCACGCTCAAGCTTCTGCGATCGGTTCAGCGCCCTGGTGGGGCGCTCACCGTTGCGTTACCAGAATGAATGGCGACTGACCCTGGCAAAAACGATGCTGGCCAGGCACAACAGCCGCATCGGCGAGGTGGGATTCGCGATTGGCTACGAGTCCGAGGCTTCTTTCAGCCGCGCCTACAAGGCGTATTTCGGACGCTCGCCACGGGACGACAACAGCCAGAGCGCGGTTGAAGAGCACGTTTGAATCAGACTCGTCGCCGCCTGGAAAACCCCTTCACGCTCACACCTGATCCATCGCCTCGACCAACCCCATATCCTCACCCAAAAACCCGCCGCTCTGATGCTGCCAAAGCCGCGCATAGAGGCCGTTCTTCCCCAGCAATTCGGTGTGAGTGCCCTGCTCTACAATGCGTCCGTCATCCATGACGATGAGCCGGTCCATGGCCGCAATCGTGGACAGCCGATGGGCGATGGCGATTACGGTCTTGCCCTGCATCATTTCATCGAGGCTTTCCTGAATCGCCACTTCGACTTCCGAGTCCAGCGCGCTGGTGGCCTCGTCCAGCAGCAGGATCGGCGCGTTCTTGAGCATCACCCGGGCAATCGCGACACGTTGGCGCTGGCCGCCCGACAGCTTGATGCCGCGCTCACCCACGAGGGTGTCGTAGCCAGTGTGGCCTTGCCGGTCGCTCAGTTGGCTGATGAACTCATGGGCCTGGGCATTGGCCGCGGCGCTGCGGATTTGTGCGTCGGTCGCATCGGGACGGCCATAGGCGATGTTGTCGCGGATGGAACGGTGCAGCAGCGAGGTGTCCTGCGTGACCATGCCGATGGCGCTGCGCAAGCTGTCTTGGGTCACGTGTGCGATGTTTTGGCCGTCGATGCGAATCTCCCCGCTGTCGACGTCATAGAAGCGCAGCAGCAGGTTGATCAGCGTGGATTTGCCGGCGCCGGAGCGGCCAACCAGACCGATTTTTTCGCCTGGGCGGATGCTCAGGCTCAGGCCATCGAGCACCTGGCGTTCGCCGTTGTAGTTGAAGCTCACGTTATCGAAGGTGACCGCGCCACCGGAAGTCGCCAGCACACTCGCGTCCGGCGCATCCTTCACCTTGGGGCCACGGGTAAAGGTGGCCATGCCATCCTGCACGGTGCCGATGCTCTCGAACAGCGAGGTCATCTGCCACATGATCCAGTGCGACATGCCATTGATACGCAACGCCATGGCGGTGATTGCCGCCACGGCACCCGCGCCGACTTCACCCTGGTGCCATAGCCACAGCGCATAGCCACCGGCGGCCATGATCAACGCCACCACCAACGCCTGGTTGACGATCTCGAACTGGCTGACCAGGCGCATCTGACGAAAGCCGGTTTGCTTGAAGTCCTCCATCGCGGCACGCGCGAAATGCGCTTCACGATTGGAGTGTGAAAACAGCTTCACCGTCGTGATGTTGGTGTAGGCATCCGAGATACGCCCGGTCATCATCGACCGCGCATTGGCCTGTTCCTGCCCGACTTTCCCAAGGCGAGGCACGAAATACAGCATGGCCAGTCCGAACAACGCGACCCAGGCAAGGAACGGCAGCATCAGTTTCAGGGCGAAGCCACCGGCCAGGGCGATGATCGCGATGAAATACACCCCGATCCCGGGGGCGATCTCGATCAGGGTGAACAGCACGTCGCGCACGGCCAGCGCCGTCTGCATCACCTTGGTCGTCACCCGTCCGGAAAACTCATCGGAAAAAAACGAAAGGCTTTGCCGCAGCATCAGGCGATGGAAGTCCCAGCGCAGCCGCAACGGCAAGTTAATCGCCAAGATCTGGTGCTGCACCATGGTGCGTAGCGCAACCAGCCCGACACTGCCCACCATGACGATGCCCATGCCCCACAGCACGCGACTTTCCTGCGCCGCCGCTTCACCGCCGGCCTGCCAGGTCGAGAGCAGGTCCACGACCTGTCCGAGGAAGGAAAACAGCCAGGCTTCGTAAATCGACACCGCGGCACTGAGCAGCGCCAGCGCAAGGATGTAACCGCGGGCGCCCCGCGTACAGGCCCACAGGAAGCGAGCCAGGCCAGCGGGCGGCGGAGGTACCTCGTCAGGAGGAAAAGGGTCGAGCCTTCGTTCAAACGCACGAAGCATGGTGTTCTCCAAAACGGTCAAGTTGAGGGGATTCTGCCATTGAACGGTTGCTTTGAGGGTTTTGCGACGTTGAGGCAGGGCGCTGTTGGCAGCTTGCTTGGCCAATAGCGGACGTTCATCTCAGGCACGCCACGCCGGGTTCTCAATCAAAAGCGCCATACCCTGCCCGCCGCCAACACAGGCCGCGGCGACCCCGTAACGCAGATTGTGCTCACGCAGTTGTCGCGCCAGGGTCAACACCAGACGCAGGCCACTGGCGGCCAAGGGATGTCCGAGCGCCAGTGAACCACCCTGAACGTTCAGGCGCGAACAGTCCAGTTCCAGCTCCCGTGCCACCGCCAGGACTTGGGCAGCCTGGGCTTCATTGATTTCAAAGCGGTCGATCTGCTCCAGGTTCAAGCCACTGCGCTGCAACAACAGGTGAATTGCCGGTGCGGGCCCGATACCCATGAATTCCGGCGCCACGCCCACCACCGCGCTGGCGCGCAGCAACGCCAACGGTGTATCCCGACAGGCCGAAGCACGCCCGACCAGGGCGGCTGCCGCGCCATCGACCACCGCACAACTGTTGCCGGCGGTTTGCACCCCGCCTTCGTGCACGGTGCGCAATCGGGCCAACGCCGCGATTTCTCCGGGCCGTGGGTGACTGTCTTCACTCACCATGTCGACACCGCGTGACAGGCGAATGCCGCGTGGCTGATAACCTTCCTGCTCAAACACCTGATGCCCCACGGCAACGATCTCGGGTGCCAGCCAGCCCGATTGTTGTGCCGCAAACGCCCGCTGATGACTAGCGCAGGCGTAGGCGTCCACCGCTTCGCGACTGAGCCCATAACGCCGCGCCAGGTTGTCGGCGGTGGTGATCATGTCCACCCCGGGAGCCGGGTCGTACAACGCCTCCCAGAGAAAATCCTTGAATTGCACTTGTGCACCAAGGCGGAAGCCACCTCGATGGGTGTAGGCCGCAATCGGATTGCGCGACATCGATTCGGCGGCCACGCACAGCGCCAATTGCACACCGTCACCCAGTTGCCCGGCGGCCTGGCGCAGCAGTTCGAAACCGGTGGCGCAGATGCGCTGTACCCCCAGTGCCGGTACCGATTGCGCCACGCCGCTGTAGAGGCCGATGTGCCGTGGCAGCATGTAGGCATCGAAACTGGCCTGGGCCATGGAACCCGCCAGCACGCTGTCTACCGCCAGCGGATCGACTCCCGAGCGAGCCAGTACTTCGCGCCCGACCTTGATGCCCAGGTCGATCGGCGAAACCTCGGCCAGTGCACCACCCAGATCCACCCACGGCGTGCGCACCGCATCGAAAATCGCCGCATCGGCAAAGACCGAGTATTGCCCGCCTGCGCTCACAACTTCGCTCCAGCGCGCAAGATGGCCGGATCGAGCCCGCGATACAGCGCCTCGACCTGCTCCGCACGCCACTGCAAGACTGCACGCTGATTGATCGAGCCCTTGTCGGTGATTTCCCCCCGGTCGATGGACGCCGGCTCATCGAGCAAGGCGATCCACTCCAGGCGACTGGCATTGCCCGTAGCCTCACGATTGAGTCGCTGCAACCAGCCGGCGAACCACTCACGCACCGGCGCGCTGGCCAACACCTCGGTGTCGCTGGCACTGGCCGCCAACCCAGACAGCCGTCGGCATTCAAACATCCGCGCAAAGACCAACGCGCCCAGGCATTCACGATCCGGCGCGGTCACCACCAGGTCCTGGACATAGGGCGAACCTTCGAGCACCGCACGACTGCGCAAAGGCCCGACGCTGACGAACACCCCGGACGACAACTTGAAATCTTCGGCGATGCGCCCGTCGAACATCAGCCCCAATTGCGGATCACGCGGGTCGGCGAGCTTGAGCGCATCGCCGGAACAGTAGAAACCCTGCGGGTCGAACGCTTCGAGGGTCTGCTGCGGCGACCGCCAGTAGCCGGGCATGATGTGCGGCCCACGAAAGCGCCCTTCCAGCTTGCCGTCTACCGGCACCAGACGCACCTCACAACCTGGCGCTGGAAGGCCGACATAACCGGCCATGGACAACGGCCCGGTGGTGAAGGTGCAAGACGGCGAAGCCTCGGTCATGCCGAGCCCGGCCATCATCCGGATACGCTCACCGCAGTGCTGTTCGGCGACACGTTCGAGACGGTCCCAGACACTTTGCGACAGACCGGCTGCGGCAAAAAAGAACAGGCTGATGCGCTTGAAAAAGACCTCCCGCAGCTCCGCGTCCTGCTCCAGTGCCGAGGCCAACTCTTCCCAACCCTTGGGCACGGTCAGATAAGCCGTGGGCGACACGTCCTTGAGGTTGCGCAGGGTCTGCGCGAAACCCTGCGCCGTGGGCTTGCCGTCGTCCAGATAGAAGCTGCCACCGTTGTAAAGCACGATGCCGACGTTATGGCTGCCGCCGAAAGTGTGGTTCCACGGCAGCCAGTCCACCAGTACCGGCGGCTCTTCGCCGAACACCGGAAACGTCTGCAACAGCATCTGTTGGTTAGCGCACAGCATGCGTTGGGTGGTGATCACCGCCTTGGGCAGTTTGGTCGAGCCGGAGGTGAACAGGAACTTGGCGATGCTGTCCGGTCCCGTGCGGGCAAACGCGGCTTCGGCCTCGGCACCGCCCGGCTGCTCAAGCAGGCTGGCGAAGCTGACCTGCCGGCGTCCGGCGATTTCCCCCCGAACGGTAATCATGGGCGTTTCAGCCGGCAGCACCGCCTCGATGGCTCGCTGGTAGGGCGCGGCATCACTGACAAACACCAGGCCGGGCTGCAGCAGGTCGCAGACATGACGCAGCTTGGCGAAATCCTGGGACAACAGCGAATAGGCCGGCGACACCGGGCAGTAAGGAATGCCCGCGTATAGGGCGCCGAAGGCGAGTTGCAAATGCTCGATGTCATTGCCCGAGAGCAATACCAGCGGTTTGTCCGCCGACAGGCCATAGCTCAACAGGCTTTGAGCGATGGCCCGGACACTGTCGAGCATCTGGGCGTAACTGATCCGGCGCCACTCGCCGTCGGCCTGGCGTGCGGCGATGAAAGTCTGCTCGGGACGCACCCGGGCCCACTGCACCAGACGGTCAAGCAGCCGAGGCGGATAGTCGGCCAATGGCTCCAGGGAGCGCATGTGCAAGGCGCCCTGTTGCTCGGTCACCTCAACCGCTGCGCGACCGATGGACACGTGACGGTAGCGCGGCGCACTGGCCTCGATATGGGGTTGCGATCTGAATTCGGAACTCACGTGCTTGTTCTCCATCAAGGCACGCCACCTCCCAGCCGCACGAATGGGCAGGGTGGTGGCTGCAGCCTTTTTATTGTTATGGGTGCTGTTCAGATCGGGTAATGCCGTGGTCCATGCTGCAAGGTGACCCAGCGTAACTGGGTGAAATGCTCGATGGACGCCTTGCCACCAAAGCTGCCGTAACCGCTGGACTTGACCCCGCCAAAAGGCATTTGCGCTTCGTCGTGTACGGTCGGGCCATTGATATGGCAGATGCCCGACTCGACCCGCTGGGCCAGTGCCAGGGCACGCCCGGTATCGCGACTGAAAATCGCTGCCGACAAACCGAACTCAGAATCGTTGGCCAGACGCAGCAATGCTTCATCGCCCTCCCCGCGCAACACCACCGCCACCGGGCCGAAGGATTCTTCACGGTACAGACGCATGGTCTCGTTGACGCCATCGAGCAGGGTCGGCTGCAAAATGCTGCCGTCCAGTTGTCCACCGACCACCAGCCGCGCGCCCTTGGCCAGGGCATCGTCGATCAGCCCCTTGATGCGTGTTCCGGCACTGGCATCCACCAGCGATCCGAGCACCGAGTCCGTCAGCGCAGGATCACCGGCGCGCAGGGTCGAGACCTTGGCCGCCAGTTTGGCGACGAAGGCATCGGCGACTTTCGCATCGACGATCAGCCGCTCGGTGGACATGCAAATCTGTCCCTGATTGAAGTACGCACCAAAAGCCGCCGCTTCTACCGCCGCCTCCAGGTCGGCATCATCGAGCACCAGCAACGGCGCCTTGCCGCCCAACTCCAGCAAGGCCGGTTTGAGATGGCGCGCCGAGAGTTCGCCGACAATGCGCCCGACGTGAGTCGAACCGGTGAAATTGACCCGGCGCACCGCCGGGTTGGCGATCAGCCGCTCGACAATCGCCGCGGCATCCGCCGGGGCATTGCTGATGACGTTGACCACGCCATCGCCCAAACCTGCATCCTGCAAGACCTGGCCGATCAGACGGTGCACCGCCGGGCTCAACTCGGAAGCCTTGAGCACCACGGTATTGCCGCACGCCAGCGGCATGGCGATGGCGCGGGTGGCAAGAATCACCGGGGCGTTCCACGGGGCAATGCCCAGCACTACACCGCAGGGTTGACGCAGGGCCATGGCAAAACTGCCCGGCACATCCGAGGGGATAACTTCGCCATTGATCTGCGTGGTCATCGACGCCGCTTCACGCAGCATGTTGGCCGCCAGCTTCACGTTGAAACCGTACCAGTTGGCCATGGCCCCGGTTTCACCGGCGACCGCGATGAATTCGTCGCTGCGCACCTGCAACTGCTCGGCCGCCTTGAGTAAACGGGTGCGGCGTTCATTGGGCGCCAGGGCGGCCCAGACGGGAAACGCTGCCTGGGCCGCAGCCACCGCGGCATCGGCATCTTCCAGGGTGGCCGCGGCAACCCGCGATACCACTTCACCGGTCACCGGGTTGCGGCGTTCGAAGGTTCGACCGTCGCGGGCAGGCAGCGACTGGCCGCCAATCAGCAGGGGCACGTCCAGCATGGTGATTCCTCTTTATTGTCTTTATCGGGAATACAGTCGAGCGATGCAGAGCGCCGGGGCAGACGTGCACCCGGCGATCAGTCTCAGCGCTTGTAGGCCTGCAAGCCGGGCTTGATGCTCTTGTCGTCGAGGAACTGCTTCATGCCCTGCTCGCGGCCACCTTCAGTGTCGAGCAGGCGCGACTGGTCAAGCTTGGCGTACAGGTAGTCTTCGTTCTGCTCCCAGGTCAGCTCGCGGCAGCGCTTGAAGCCATGCTTGGCCGCACGCAGCACCACCGGGTTTTTCTCCAGCAGGTTGCGCGCCAGATCCACGGTGACTTCACGCAGTTTCGCTAGGGGAACGCTTTCGTTGACCAGTCCCATTTCGGCGGCTTTCTGCCCACCGAACGTCTTGCCGGTCATGATGTAGTAGAGCGATTGGCGATGGCCCACGGTGTCGGCCATGGCCTTGCTCACCAGGTTGCCCGGCGGAATGCCCCAGTTGATTTCCGAGAGGCCGAAGGTCGCTTCGTCGGCGCAGATTGCCAGGTCACAGGCTACCAGTGGGCTGAAGCCGCCACCGAAACACCAGCCGTTAACCATGGCGATGGTCGGCTTGGCATACATGCGCAGCAGCTTCCATTGCCATTGCGAGGCTTCGCGGCGGATTTTTTCCTGAAGGATCTCCGGGCCCGCGTCCACCTCGCGAAAGTACTCCTTGAGGTCCATGCCCGCGGTCCAGGCGTCACCGGCACCGGTCAGCACCAGCACGCCGGCCGCGGGATCCTGTTCCAGGGTTTCCAGCACATCGATCATTTCCCGGTTGAGTGTCGGGCTCATGGCGTTGCGTTTTTCCGGGCGATTGAGAATGACCCAGGCGATGCCTTCTTCGATTTCTACCTTAACGGTTGTCCAGCGACCTTCGTAGTTGCTCATGGCGTTGCTCTCTTGTTCTTGGCTTGAAGATGACTGGAAATTAAAGGACCTAATTAGTTATGTCAATTAACTATTATTCGAATTAACCATTTTTTTGTTCACCCGAAAATATCCTCCGAACCCATCGCCATGAACAACGGGCATAGCTATCAGCCGCCAACCCCGGCAAACTAGATACGCTTGTTAACCTCCACCTCTCCAGGATTCACCCGCAATGGCCAAGCCTTCCCCCCTCGCCGATCAAAGCGAATCCCCATCCGCCACCGCCCAGATGCAGGCACCGCTGGATTCGGCACTGGACGACCTGATCGGCTACGCGATGCGGCGCGCCCAACTCAAACTGTTCCAGAACCTGATCGGTCGCCTGTCAGCCCACGACCTGCGCCCCGCGCAGTTCTCGGCCCTGGCAATCATCGAGCAGAATCCAGGGCTGATGCAGGCCGACCTGGCCCGGGCCCTGGCCATCGAGCCGCCGCAGGTGGTGCCACTACTCAATAAACTGGAAAGCCGCGCGCTGGCGGTGCGGGTGCGCTGCAAGCCGGACAAACGCTCCTACGGAATCTTCCTGAGCAAGACCGGCGAAGCCTTGCTCAAGGAGCTCAAGAAAATCGCCGCGCAAAGCGATTTCGACTCCACTTCATCGCTGACTGGCGAAGAGCGCGAGGAGCTGCTGCGCTTGCTGAGAAAGGTTTATCAGGACTGAACACACGCGCCCGGCGAGGAACACCGCAGGACCCGGGATTACCAGATCGGCAAGGTATAGAGCACCAGGAAACGGGTCTGGTTTTCATCGCGGAATGCTGCGCCGGCCGGGAAGTCATTGCGGTAGATCGCCTTGCGCGCCAACAGCCCTACGTTTTTCAGCGGGCCGCTCTGAATCACATAACCCAGCTCCATCTGGAATTCGCGCTCCTTGCGGTCCTCGGCGTTGTAGGCGGCCAACTCGATATTGTCGCCGCGCACGTAACGCAACCTTCCCTTCAAACCGGGCACCCCGGACGCGACGAAGTCGTAGTCATAGATCGCTTGCCAGGTGCGCTCCTTGGCGTTGAGAAAATCCGAAGCCATGGTCAGTTCGCTCATGCCCATTAGCTCGGTGCCGGAGATGTACGGCGTTGCCGTGTCGCCACTGGCGTGCATGTAGCCGAGGCTCACCCGGTGCCCGCCGAAGCGGTAGCCGAACAATGCCGAGAGGTTGCGGTTGTCCACTCTGCCCGCCTTGGCGCTACCATCCTCGCGACTGAAAAAGCTGCGCAAGTCGCTGGTGAACACACCTTCGCCGAGCGGCAGGTTATGCAGCAATGCCAGGGTGTCCTGCTGGTACAGGTCGGCCACCTCGGCATGGTAGGCGCGCAGGCTCAGGTCCTTGTTGACCTGGTAATCACCCCCCAGATAAGCCAGGTGCGAGGTGGTTGCCGCGCCGTTGAATCGCCGGTTTGGCGTGGCGATGCTCATGGCCTGATAGTCCGTGGAGTCACGCTTGTTGATGCGATCGATGTAACCGGTGTTGAGGGTCAGGCCATCGATATCCCTGGAACTGAGCGTGGTGCCGCGAAAGGTCTGTGGCAGCAGTCGCGAAGGGCTGGCAAAGGCAAACGGAAGGAAGATCGAGACATCACCGCTCTTGATCGTCGTCTGGGCAAACCGCAATTTGGCCGTCGGAGCCAGCCGCGAATAGTCATCCGCCGCGCGCTTGTCACTGGCTGACACCGGCAACAGTTCAGTACCGCTGCGATCCGGAGCGGAGTCGAGCTTGACCCCCAGCAGCCCCCGCACATCCAGACCAAAGCCTACAGTCCCTTCGGTAAACCCCGACTCCATGCCCATGATGAAACCCTGGGCCCATTCCCGCGCGGCCGTCTTGGCGCCGCCGTCCTGATATTCACGGTCCATGTAGTAATTGCGCAGGATCAAGTTTGCGTGACTGTCCTCGATAAACCCTTCGGCCCTCAGTTGAGAAGGCAGAACGCTGGCGCCAAGCAACGCCACCACCCACCCTGGAGTGGCACGGGAGACGCAGGCGAGCGATGTGACTGAACCGGTGTTCATGCGGCGATTTGGCATGTTCGATGTCCACTTCTTATTGTTGTTTTTGGGTGCCGTTCCCGCAGGGGCTTGCCGGCTTCACGAACACAGAATGGAAACAGCCAAGGGGCGTCGTCAATCGCAGATGACCGATAATCGAACATTAATATTATTATCTATTTTTAATTTAAACCGAGCGTCAACACTTAATAGGCTGTTTTTTATGTCTTTATTTTCTGTTTTCGTGGCTTTTACAACATCATTCTTTTTTTAGTTATCTTTGTTATCTTAATCACCAGCAGTCACTCACGGCGCCCCTTCGCACGGACGGCTCGACTGCATAACAAAAACAACAATGAGGTTCACCCATGGACAGTCCATCGCGTCGCTCGACGCTGACAATCGCTTTGTGCTTTATCGTTGCGCTGATCGAGGGGTTCGATCTGCAGGCTGCCGGTACCGCTGCCGCAGGATTGCGGCAGAGTTTTGCCCTGGACCCGAAGATGATGGGCTGGGTGTTCAGCGCCGGGATCATTGGCTTGCTGCCGGGTGCGTTTTTTGGCGGCTGGGTGGCCGATCGTATCGGCCGAAAGAAAATCCTCGTCGGCGCCGTACTGCTGTTCGGTGTCTTCTCCCTCTGCACCGCCTATGTCGAGAGCTATTCCAGCCTGCTGCTGGTGCGCTTCATGACCGGCCTGGGCCTGGGTGCCGCCCTGCCTAACCTGATTGCCCTGTGTGCCGAGGCCGTGAGCGAGCGCCATCGCGGCACCGCCATCAGCGTCATGTACTGCGGCGTGCCCCTGGGTGGCGCGCTGGCGGCTGTGGTGGCGATGTTTTCCAGTGAACACTGGCAAACCACCTTCATCATCGGCGGTCTGACGCCCTTGCTCGTGGTGCCGCTGATGGCCCTGCTGCTGCCCGAATCCACTGCGTTTCGCCAGCAACACGTCACGACCAGCAACCCACGCTCGTCTACCGCCCAGGCGCTGTTCGGCGAAGGACGCGCACGCTGCACGCTGGCCTTGTGGTTGAGCTACTTCTTCACCCTGACCGTGATGTACATGCTGCTCAACTGGCTGCCCTCGCTGTTGCTGGAACAGGGTTTCAGCAAGCCCCAGGCAGGCATGGTGCAGATGCTGTTCAACATCGGCGGCGCCATTGGTTCGCTGCTCGGCGGGGTGATGCTGGACCGCTGCAACGGCCTGAAAGTGGTGCTGTTCGTGTACGCCGGGGTGTTGGCGGCGCTGGCCGGGGTCGGCCTGTCAGTGGGTATCGTGCCGATGGCCATCGCCGGGTTTGCCGTCGGGCTGTTCGTCATGGCCGCACAGCTGGTGCTGTATGCACTGGCGCCCCCGTCCTACCCGACGTCGGTGCGCGCCACCGGTGTCGGCGCGGCCGTGGCCATCGGCCGACTCGGTTCGGTGGCAGGTCCCTTGGCCGCCGGCCAGATCCTCGCCGCCGGTGCCGGCACCACTGGTGTGCTGCTAGCAACTTCACCTGGATTGGTCATCGCCGCGCTGTCGATCCTGACGGTGATCGCCCGCCATGGTGCGATCACCGAGCCGCAACCAGAGGCGGCAAACTGAGCCCCATTACCAATGGTTTCAATAATGAAAATGCCCGGCAATTGGCCGGGCATTTTTGAGGGATAGCAAGCCAACTGTCCGGTTATCGTTTGATCGCATCGACATTCTGGCGAACAACGCTTGGGCGCTCCCCCTTCTACGTCCGCTGCAACACCGACTCACCCGCCTTCGCCGGCAATCGCAGGTTGTCCAGCAACGCCACGGCCGCCACCACGGCGACACACAGGAACGTCAGCTGAAAGTCGACCGTCTCTGCGGTCCCGGTATTGCCATGGATGCTCATTGAGAGTCGCAGCAGCAACGCGCCCGTGGCCACCCCCATCGCCATGCTCAGCTGGAAGAACATACTGAACAAGGTCGAGGCGTCGCTCATCTGCTCCTTGGGGACATCGGCAAAGCCCAAGGTGTTGAACGCGGTGAACTGTATGGATCGCGACAAACCGCCGACAAACAGAATGCACATGACCAGTGCCCAACTCATCTGCGGGTCCAGCCAGGCACACGCCGCTATCGCCAGTACACCAAGGACACCGTTGATCATCAGCACCGGGCGAAAGCCCCAACGTTGCATCACCCTGGTCGTGAACGGCTTCATGGCCAGGTTGCCGGCAAAGACGGCCAGCACCAGAAGCCCTGAATCCAGCGCAGAAAGCCCGAAGGCCAGTTGAAACATCAGCGGCAGGAGAAACGGCAAGGTGCTGATGGCGATGCGAAAGATCGACCCACCACACAGACAGACGCTGAAGGTACGGACAGCCAATACGTCCAGCGCCAGCAACGGTTGCCCATGCCGACGCATATGGCGCCAGGCCAGAACACCGAGCATCCCCCCTGCACTACTGAGCGCCAATGCCGACAGCCCGTTGGCCGGACTTTGCCCGAGCAGCTCCATACCGAACAGCAGCGCCGCGCTGGCGCCGCCCGCGAGCACGAAACCCATGAAATCGAAGGACCGCGCAATGACCTGCTCTTGCCTGGGAATCAGCACGAGCGCAGCGATCATGGCCAACACGCCCAATGGCAGATTGAGGTAGAAAATCCACGGCCAGGCCGCGTGGGTGACGATGAACCCGCCCAAGGGTGGGCCGAGTATCGGGGCGACCAGACCGGGCCAGGTGATAAAGGAGATGGCCCGCACCAGGTCTTTCTTCTCGGTCGAGCGAAGTACCGCCAGACGCCCGACCGGCACCATCATCGCGCCGCTGATGCCCTGCAGCACGCGCGCGGCGACAAAGGCCGGCAGGCTGTCACTCAAGCCACAGAGCAACGAAGACAGGCTGAACAGTACGATCGCCGAACTGAATATCAGGCGTGAGCCGAAGCGGTCGGCCAACCAGCCGCTGATCGGAATGAACACCGCCACCGCGAGCATGTACACGCTCATGCCGATGTTCACATCCACCGCCGGCACGCCGAAGGTTCTGGCCATGTCCGGCAGCGCGGTGGCGATGACCGTGGCGTCGAGGTTCTCCATGAAGAACGTGACCGCGACCAAAAGGGCAATCAATGTTGAGCGACGTTGCGACATCAGTTATCCCCACCCATGAGCCTCTTCGATAAAGTGCAGCACTGCACTCGAACGCTCGTCAATCCGTGAAATCAGCGACAGCTCACTGACCATTTCCGCTTGATCCAGCGGCACAATGCGTATGCCCGGCATCGTCAGGCGGGTCATGGTTTCAGGCACGATGCTCAGGCCGATGCCGGCGGCCACCAGCCCGGGAATGCTCATCAGCGACGGCACGTACATGATGTTCTGCGGGTGCAACTGGTTTTGCCGGCAGGCCTGGAGCGTGTGGGAAGTCAGGCCGATGCCGGCGCTGTCCTGCAGGAACACGAACTTTTCATGCCGTAGCGTGGCCAGGTCTCCGCTGAAGCTGTCGACCAGTTCATGGTTGTCCGGGATCAGCAGGACGAGTCTGGACTGGCTGAAATGATGGGTACGCAGCCGGTCCGGCAGGTGATCCTTGAACACCCGGGCAAAGGCCAGGTCGAGCTTGTGGTCGAGCAACATGTCGAACTGCGCGCGAATACCCGCGTCCACCAGTGACACCTTGACCTCGGGAAACGTGCTGAAGTAATGCCGGAGCAATTGCGGCAAGTTGGCCTCAAACAAGGCGGAGTGGTAGCCGATGTTGATCTCGCCCACCTCCCCCCGCCTCGCACGCCGGGCAGCGGCGATTGCCAGTTCGCTGGACTCGATGGACTGCCGCGCGTGGGGCAGAAACGCCTCGCCAGCAGCGGTCAACGCCACCCCGCGGTTCTCCCGGCGGAACAATACCAGCCCCAGCTCGGACTCGAGCGTGCGCATCAATTGACTCAGCGCCGGTTGCGCAATGCCCAGTTGCTCGGCCGCACGACTAAAATGTTGCAGGTCGGCCGCAATCACAAAGGCTTTCAGGTGACGCAGTTCCATAATCCTTACCCATAAGGCCAGCTTATCTATTTATCGGGATTTCGATAATTATTCTGCAGACAGTATGGGTTAACGTCTACTCACTTCGACGTTTCTGCTGGCGCCCTCGCCCGGGCTGGATCGTAGAGGTACCCCATAACCATAAAAAATGACGAGCACCTCAATGAGCACAACCAGTCACGAGACTCATGATTTGCGCATGCCTCGCAAAGCGGTGACCGCCGCGACCATCGGCACCGCCCTGGAGTGGTTTGACTTCACGCTTTACGGCGCCGTATCGGCGACCATTCTGCCCAAGCTGTTCTTCCCGGCGATGGAGCCGACTGCCGGCCTGCTCGCTTCGCTGGCGACCTTCGGCGTGGGCCTGGCCGCACGGCCATTGGGCGCGATTACGTGTGGCTACCTCGGCGACAAACTCGGCCGCCGCAACCTGATGTTGGCCACCGTGACCATGATGGGCCTGGCATCGGTCTTGATGGGCATGTTGCCCACCTACGGCCAGGTAGGGATTTGGGCGCCGATCCTGCTGGTGCTGCTGCGGATCGTTCAAGGTTTCGCGTTGGGCGGTGAGTCCACCGGGGCACAACTGATGGCGCTGGAGCACGCGGCCCCCGATCGCCGCGGACGTTATTCGGGCATGCTCGGGTTGTGCTCACCGCTGAGCCAGATAATGGCCAATGGTGTGTTGATGGGCCTGGCAGCGACACTTTCAAGTGAGCAATTCGAAAGCTTCGGCTGGCGAATTCCCTTCCTCATGAGCTTCGTACTGGTGGTGGTCGCGATCTTCATCCGCCTGAAAGTCGATGAAACCCCAGCCTTCGTCGCCTTGAAAAAGACCCCGGTCAAACAGGAAAAAAGCCCGCTCAAATCGGCCGTCGGCGGCCATTACAAGACCATCCTGCGCCTGATGCTGTTCTTCTGCTCGCCGGCTGCCCTGTTCTACCTGATCGTGATTTTTTCCCTCAGCTACCTGACCAAGCACCTGGGCTTTAGCCAGCAGACGGGCTTCATGTCGCTGATGGTGGCGAACGTCTGCGCGATTTTCGGTGCGCTGGCCGGTGGTTATCTGGCAGATCGCTGGGGCCGTAAAAAGGCGCTGGCCCTGGGTTCATGCATGACCTTGCTGATCCTGTTCGTCTACTTCCCGATCCTCAACACGCTCAACGTCCCCGCCATCATGGCAATCATGGGGCTGTTCCTGGGCTTCACCCAGTTCCAGAGCGGCATCCAGCCGGTGGCCTTCGCCGAAGCGTTCCCGACCCAGGTTCGTTACTCCGGCTCGGCACTGGCCTACACCGGCGCCAACCTGGTGATTGGCGGCCCTATGCCGATGATCGCCGTATGGATGATGAGCCAGTCGAACAACTCGCCGTGGCCTCTGGTGACGCTGTGCGCGGTGATCAACCTGATCTCGCTGGCAATGATCGTCATCGGCCCGGAAACCCGCGGCATCGACCTTAACGCCGTCGCCAAAGACGACGCCGTCGATACTCGCGCTTCAGCCATTCTTTCCAAATAACGCAGCAGGACGACCATGAACCGCACCGTCTTCATCCTCAACGGCCCTAATTTGAACTTGCTGGGTCGTCGCGAGCCGCACATTTACGGCCATACCACGCTCGATCAGATTCGCCAGACCAGTGAAAGGCTGGCCGAGGACCTTGACCTGGTCTGCGACTTTCGCCAGACCAACCACGAAGGCGTGATGGTCGACTGGATTCAGGAAGCGTTCGAACAAGGCGCGGCACTGATCATCAACCCGGCCGGTTTTTCGTTTCACTCGATTCCGGTCCTCGATGCCCTGAAGCTGCTCGACACGCCACTGATCGAACTGCACCTGTCGAACATCCATGCCCGCGATGAATTGCATCGCCACTCGATCATGTCCGGCGTGGTCAATGCGGTGATCTGCGGCATGGGCGCGGACGGTTATCCGCTGGCCATCAGGGCCATTGACGACCTGCTGCGTCGTCGGGTTGCCAACCACTAATACGCCTCTTCTCCAGACGCTTGCACGGCGGTCCCTTGGCAAATTATTGCCAGGGCCGCCTGCACCTGAAATTCAGTCGCCGGCCGCAAAAACGTGCCGAAAAAAATAATAATTCATCGCGAGACAACCACCATGCGCCACACTTATTTTCGCCGTAACGTGCCCGCCCACTACTCATTGATCGGTCTGACCCTGGCACTCGGTGCCGGTTCGGCAACGCTCGTTCAGGCCGATGAAAATAGCGGTTTTATCGAAGGCGCTACGGCCACCCTCAATCTGCGCAACGCCTACATCAATCGCAACTTCGTCAATCCCGCCTACCCGAATGCCGCCGCACCGCAAAACAAAGCGGAGGAATGGACGCAAAACTTTATCCTCGATGCCCGCTCCGGCTACACCCAAGGGCCGATAGGTTTCGGTGTTGATGTGTTGGGTCTTTACTCGCAGAAACTCGATGGCGGCAAAGGCACTGCCGGCACGCAACTGTTGCCTGTCCATGGTGATGGAGAGCCTGCCGACAACTTTGGCCGCCTGGGCGTTGCCGCCAAGGCCAAGGTTTCAAAAACGGTCGTTAAGGTAGGCGAATGGGTGAGTACCCTGCCGATCCTGCGTTCGGACGACGGCCGCTCGTTGCCGCAGACCTTTCGTGGTGCTCAGGTCACCTCCCAGGAAGTCGGTGGGTTGACGTTGTATGGCGGCCAGTTCCAGCAGAACAGCCCGCGCAATGACGCCAGCATGGAAGACATGTCCATGAACGGGAAACCCGCATTCACCTCCGACCGATTCAACTTCGGTGGCGGTGAATACACCTTCAACGAGAAGCGCACCACGGTTGGGCTGTGGTACGACGAACTTAAAGACATCTATCAGCAGCAATACTTCAGCCTCAACCACACACAACCCGTGGGTGACTGGACATTGGGCGCCAACATGGGGTTTTTCTCGGGTAAGGAAAACGGCGCCAGCCTGGCCGGCGACCTGGACAACAAGACCGCCTTCGGCCTGTTCTCCGCCAAAGTGGGAGGCAACACCTTCTACGTGGGTCTGCAAAAGCTCACCGGCGATAACGCCTGGATGCGGGTCAACGGTGCCAGCGGCGGCACATTGGCGAACGACAGCTACAACTCCAGCTACGACAATGCGCAAGAAAAGTCCTGGCAGGTTCGCCATGACTATAACTTCGTCGCACTGGGCGTCCCGGGCCTGACCATGATGAACCGCTACATCAGTGGCGATAATGTGCACACCGGTGCGATCACCGATGGCAAGGAATGGGGCCGCGAATCGGAACTGGCCTATGTGGTGCAGTCTGGCGCGCTGAAAAACCTCAGCGTCAAATGGAGAAATTCCAGTATCCGGAAGAACTTCAGCACCAACGAGTTTGACGAAAACCGGCTCTTCATCAGCTACCCGATTTCGTTGTTGTAAGGCGATCCACGTAAGCACGCGGCCTTATCCAATTGGATAGGGCCGCGTTATCTGAAAGCGGGGAAGTAGGCGAATATCTTCGTCGACATTCCCGTCACCCCCGCCCCGCTTTCGTCGTGCCTGGCGTGTTTTCACACAACCTGGGTCGAGAGCAACCCTTGAACGCCCTGCACTATTCAGTAATCCGCCGATTAGTCGATAATCGAAATACCCCTTCGCTATCGGCGCGCTCAAATGGATCAGGTTCTTTCGCTTCTCTCCGATACCCTTCCAAAAGCCAAAACCCTGGAGCAGCTGACGCGGCCCTTGCTGTCCCTGCTCAGCCGGATAACCGGTATGGAGTCGACCTACCTGACGACCATCGATACCAACGAAGGTGTCCAGCGTGTCGAGTTCGCACGCAACGTCGGTGACATGGTGATTCCTGAAGGGCTGGTCGTGCCTTGGACAGATACGCTGTGCAAGCGGGCGCTGGACGAGAATCGCATGTACTCGGATAACGTTGCCGAAGTCTGGGGGGACTCGGAGGCCGCCGCGGCCTTGGGTATCAGAACCTACGTGAGCGCACCCATCAGGTCCCAGGACGGGCAACTGCTGGGGACGGTCTGTGCCGCCAGCTCGAATCAAGTGGCCCGCTCGCCTGAAGTGGAACCCTTGCTGATGCTGCTGTCAGGGTTGCTGGGATATTCGCTTGAACGTGGGCTGCTGGTTGAGCGACTCCAGACTGCCAACGCCGAGTTGACCAAACTGGCCCTGACAGACCCACTCACCGGCTTGTCCAACCGGCGAGCCATTCTTAACGATGCCGCACGCCTGTTCGCCCTGGCCCAGCGGGAGCACAAGTACATACTCATCGGTGTCATCGATCTGGATGGGTTCAAGCTCATCAACGATACCCACGGTCACCTGGCGGGTGACCAGTTACTGCGCGGTGTCGCCGCCCAATTGCAGCATGGCCTCAGAGCCAGCGACATCATCGGCCGTACCGGCGGTGATGAATTCATCGTGATCGCCCTGGGCACACCCTCCGAACACTCGGACCTGGAAAAAGACAGGCGAAGTGCCGCCGAACTGCTTCAGGATCGCCTGTCCAAAGCGACGATTGGGCGATATGAGCTGGGCCACGGTCTTGGTGATATTCAATACACCGGCGCGAGTGTTGGAGTAGTGGCTGTAATACCGGGCAGCATGACGGTGGACGAGGCCACGAAACTGGCAGACCGCGAGATGTATAAGGTGAAACAGCAGCGCAACCGTCAACGGTTGTAGGGAAGCCCTCTTACGGCTCCTGATGATAGGCATACCGTCAACCTCCAGTCTTGCCGACCCGGCAGGCAAGACTGCGCCGGAGCATCGACATCATTCAGCTTGGTCCTGATCGGCCGCTCGATGTCCCAACATGCCAAGAAACTGTCCCGCCGTGCCCATAGCCTCGTGCCCGAGATACCTACTATAGGACCAGCGCCCTCTGCTCAATCAGCGAGAGTCAGTTACCTATACGGGTGCACATAGTGCGCACCGCCGTACAAGCACGGACTGGAGACAACAATGACAAAAATCGCCGAAATCCAAGACACTCCTTCACCAGCCTCGCCCTCGGCACCGGCCACTATTCGGTCGTCGGTGCGCCAGCATTCGATCAAGGTAGAGCTTTGCACGCCCGCCATCGGCGCAGAGCTCAGCAACATCAGCCTTGTCGACGCGACTCAGGATCCAGAATTGATCGCGCAAATCAGGGCCTTGTGGATCAAGCACAAAGTGCTGTTCTTCCGCGACCAGAACATCACTCCAATGGAGCAACAGCACTTCGCCGCGCAATTCAGCGAACTCGAAGCCCATCCCCTGGCGCCCAGCCATCCGGAGGCGGACAAACTGCTGACGCTGTACCGCAATCTCGATCCGAGCAAGCCCAAGAGCTATGTGGAAAAGGCTAGTCGCGAAAACCTCTGGCATGCCGATGTCACCTACAAGCAGGCGCCGCCCCGCGGCGCGGTATTGCGCTGCGAACTGGGTCCGGAGACCGGCGGCGATACGCTATTTTCCAACATGGTGATGGCCTACGAAAAACTGCCCGAAAGCATCAAGCAACGAATCGATGGCTTGTATGCCAAGCATGGTGCCGAGCAGACCTTTGGCGCCCAGTTGCCACGCGAAGAACGTCACGCGATGGCCCTGAAGACCCCCTGTGCCGAGCATCCGGTAGTGCTTGTGCATCCCGAGACCGGCGAAAAGGTGTTGTTCGTCAACTCGGCGTTCACCACCCATTTCTCGAACTTCTTCAACTTCGAGGACATCCGCTACGGCCAGGACTTCATGCCCGAGGCTCATCACCTGATGAACTACCTGATCTCCCAGGCAGCCATCCCGGAGTACCAGGTTCGCCTGAAGTGGCGCACCAACACCGTGGCCATGTGGGACAACCTGCAAGTCCAACATTACGCGGTGGCTGACTACGGCAATGCGCCAAGAAAGATGCTGCGCGCCACCCTGGCGGGCACCTCGCTGACCTGACCCTGACTGCCTGACAGACAGCCTGGGCACCCGACCATCAATGAGGGTCGGGCGATCCCGGCTGCCGAAAAATCCCGTTCACAACAACAATCAACGGAGATACCTATGCTCTACGAACACGTCGACACCGCCGTCATCGATGGCGAATCCCTGCCCTGGATTCCGTTTACCCCTTATGCGGAAAACGTGCTGCTCAAGTACTTCAAGCTCGACCCGATTCGCGGCGAATGGATCGTCATGATGAAGGCGCCGATCGACATGCAACTGCCCAAGCACCACCACACGGGTACGGTGATGGTCTACACCTTCGAAGGTCAGTGGAAGTACAAGGAACATGACTGGGTCGCCGGCCCGGGCAGTATCGTCTACGAGACGGCCGGGTCGACTCACACTCCGGAAGTCGTCAGCACCGGCAATGGCGACGGCTATGTGCTCACGCTGGTCCAGGTCAATGGCGATCTGGCGTTTCTCGACGACAACGACAACATCGTCGCGCTCGAAAACTGGAAGTCCGGGCTCAAGCGTTATCTCGCCTATTGCGAGGCGCATGACATCACGCCGAAAGACCTCACGGCCTTCAATTGATCTGAGTTCCAGGAGAACTCCCGGCATCCCCCGATTCAAGGGGGAGCCGGAAAAGTAACCTGATCGTAAAAAATCCAGTTGTACTACGGCGTTTCCGGTATGGGCGCCATCGTGCATACCATCAACCCGCGCCTGCATGAAGATCAGGTGGCCTACATCGCCAATCATGCCGAAGACCAGTACATCTTCTTCGACCTGACCTTTCTGCCATTGATCAAACTCATCGCTGGCCGCTGCACGACGGTCAAGGCGTTCATTGCCATGACCGATCAGGCGCACATGCCGACAGGGGAAGAACTGCTGGCGTTTTATGAAGGCAAGATTGCCAAGTGGTGGACGCCGGAAGATGTGGTCTTCGTCGACACGATTCCACTGGGTGCTACCGGCAAGGTCCTGAAGAACCGTCTGCGCGAGCAGTTCGGTGATCATCTGCTGGTCAAGGCTGTCGGCTAAGCGCAGCAGGGAAAAAGTCCAGCCCCGTTCATGTGTGGCCTCGAGTGATCGCGGCCACACACCGTGCAAAATCCTCGCGCCTAGCGCTCCAACTGCTCAAGAAACTCCAGAAGCAATTCGTTGACCTGAGCGGGGCTTTCTTCTGCGGCGCTATGCCCCACACCCGGTAGCAGAACCTTTTTGCGCAATGCGGGCAGATAGGCGTCCATCTGGTCGTAGAGACCACGGATTTCGACCGGCTCCAGGGAAGGGTCGGCAGCACCCCCGATGAACAGGCTCGGCTGGCTTACCTTCGCGCCGTCGAGAAACGCGGTGATTTCCCAATTTCGGTCGCGACAGCGGTAATAGTTCAGGGCACCGGTAAACCCCGTGCGCGTGTACTCGGCGACGTAGAAGTCGAGCGACTGCGGGCTCAACCAGGACGGAAAATCCCCCTTTGGCTCGGTGAAGGCATTGAGAATGGGTTCGCCGGCCTCGACGAACAGACGCCAGCGTTCGGCACCGACGGCGCTGCCGGAGATCGAGTAAAAGACGCTGCTCAAGGTCTTGCGCGGATCATGGGCCAGTTCGCGATCCGGCTTGTCGAGCTGCTGGAAATACAGGTGGTGGTAGACCCTTCCTTTCGCCATGGCCTGCAAACTTACGGTCGGTTTGACCTTGCCGCGCGGCGGTATCGGTGTATTGAGCATCACCAGGCCACGGATCAGATCCGGTCGCAACAGGGCCGCCGCCTGGGCCACCCAGGCACCCAAGTCATGGCCGATGATGACCGCGGACGTTTCGCCCAAAGCCGCCATCAAACCCACCATGTCGCCGACGGCCTGGCTCATGTCATAGGCTTCGATGGCATCGGGTCGGTCCGATTGCCCGAACCCTCTTTGATCCGGCACGACCACTCGATAGCCGGCCTCGGCCAATGCCACGATCTGGCGCCGCCACTTGTACCAAAGGTAAGGGAAACCATGCAGCAGGATGACGAGCGGGCCCTGCCCCTCGTCGATGTAATGCATGTGGATGCCGTTTACCTCGGCAAAGCAGTGGTTGAATGCATCGGGGTCATCGGCATTCACCTGCGCCATTGCGGCGAGCCGCTGACCAATACGCGTTGCAGTGCGCGTCTCCATTATCTACCTCCATCTTATTAGTTGTAGGCCTGAAGGTAGCGCCGAGAGAGGGTCGCGCACTGAGCTTTGCAGGACACAGTATTGTGAAATTGGGACAGCGCGAACGCCTACGGATCTGCGCCAGTCGCCGCCAGCCTTGGTCCGTCAGCAGTGTCCCAATACGCGAAAAAACTGTCCCACCCTGCCCATGAGGTCGCGTTCGTGCTCCCTATAATGTGACCGCGCTCCCTGGTCTGCCCTGCGCCAGACCAGGGTTGAAGATCGCTAGCGCAATCAGTACGTCCACACGCGCCGTCTTCTCGTTCATCACCTCTTCGATGAAAAAGAAACGCCGCCATCGG
The DNA here is from genome assembly GCF_059415465.1 of Pseudomonas sp. GW821-FHT10C09. Classification (NCBI taxonomy): domain Bacteria; kingdom Pseudomonadati; phylum Pseudomonadota; class Gammaproteobacteria; order Pseudomonadales; family Pseudomonadaceae; genus Pseudomonas; species Pseudomonas sp. GW821-FHT10C09. The sequence goes on along the minus strand of NZ_JBWKNG010000026.1, from coordinate 11,973 downwards.
CCGAGGGAGGTCTCCTACTCATGCCCAAGCTTGTTCGCGCCGCCGTCTTGACCAAATACCTGGAAGTCACCCAGGACCTGGGATTCAACCCGCGTGACGTGTTGGCCGTTGCCGGCCTGAACAAGGCTCAGCTGCAAGCCCCCGAATACCGTATTCCGATTGATGCCGTCGTGCGCCTGCTGGAGGATTCGGCCGCCGCCAGCGGTTGCCAGACCTTCGGCCTGAGCATGGCCGAGTCGCGTCAGCTTTCGGATTTCGGCGTGGTCAGCCTGCTGCTCAGCCATCAACGCACCCTGCGCGATGCCTTGCAGGTGATGGAGCGCTACCGTCACCTGATGAACTATTCGCTGGCAATCCACGTAGAAGAGGCCGGCAGGATGGTGATCATTCGTGCAGAGATGGTCAGCGAATCCCTGCTGCCCAATCGCCAGGCCACGGAGTTGGTCATCGGCGTGCTGTTCCGTATGTGCTCGACGCTGCTCGGTTCGCAGTGGCGCCCCTACAGCGTCAACTTCATGCACCCGCCGCCGGTCAGCCTGCACCGGCATCGGCGGCTGTTCGGGTGCAATCTGGAGTTCGGCAGCGAGTTCAACGGCATTGTTTGCTCCGACGCCAGTCTCGACATGATCAACCCGCATGCCGACCCGGCCATGGCCCGTTATGCCCAAGACTACGTCGATTCGCTGCCGGGCAATGAAAGCACCTCGATGTTGTTCGAGGTGCGCAAGGCCATCTACCTGTTGTTGCCCATGGGGCGCGCCACCCTCGAGCAGATTGCCCAGTCACAGGGCATGAGCGTGCGCACCTTTCAACGCCGTCTGCAGGACGACGGCTGTGTCTTCAACGACCTGATCAACGACGTGCGCCGCGACCTGGCGCTGCGTTATCTGGAGAACCCGAACAACTCGATGAGCAGCATCGCCGACATGTTCGGCTTTTCGATGGCCAGCTCCTTTACCCGCTGGTTCGTCAACCAGTTCGGCATGCCACCGGCGGCATGGCGTAGTGCGCAGAAACCCGACCATTCGTGATGAACCAAAAAAACGGCGACTGCTGGTACAGTCGCCGAAAAAAACACCCGTAGTGACCTCCATTTCAGAAGCCTGAAGGTAGCTCTCACAGGCATCCTGCACTAAGCTCCGCAGGACACAATCTGGTGAAATTGGGACACGAGGGACAGCATGTATACCCTGACGCGAAGTGCCAGCCTCACCAACTATGAGCAGATTGCCCGTTCAGTGGGGCTCGATCCTTTTCGCATGCTACGCATGGCCAAGCTGCCGGCCAGTGCCCTCGACGATCCGAATATCATGATCAGTAGCGATTCGGTCGGATGGCTGCTGGAGGAGTCAGCCCGCTTGTCCGGCCAGGAGTCCTTCGGCTTGTTGCTAGCGGAAAAAAGGCACCTTTCCAACTTTGGCATGCTGGCGCTGCTTATCCGCGAAGAGCCAACACTTCGCGCCGCCCTGCAATCCTGCTTTCGCTATACGCGACTGCAGAATGCCGGCGTGCATTTGTGGCTTGAGGATGTAGGCGATCTGACCCTGCTGCATGTGGGTGTGAACATGCAGGGCCATCATGGCGTCTGGCGCCAGGCGATTGAACAGGCAACCGGGATTATCCTGCGCACGTTGTGCATTCTGAGCAACTACACCTTCCGACCGGTAAGGGTCTGCTTCACTCACGAAAACCCTGCCAGTCTGGAAGTACACCACCGTGTGTTGGGAACGGCGATCGAGTTCTCGCAGGAATTCAATGCCATCGTTTGTCGCGGACGCGATCTGGACATGGCCATCCCCGAAGCGGATCCAGCGCTGCATCGCGAGGTCAAGCGAGCGCTGGACATGCAGTTGGCTAACCTGCGTGACGAGCCGGCGCAGCGGGTCCGTCAGATCGTCAAGATGCTGCTGCCAAGCGGGCTGTGTTCTGTCGATGCGATCGCCCAGCATCTTGGCATGCATCGACGCACCCTTAACCGACACCTGGCGGTAGAGGGTGAGAGTGTCACCACGATCATCAATGCTGTGCGCGCCGAACTCGCCGAAGAGTATCTGGCCAACAGTAAACGCCGATTGTATGAGGTTGCCGAACTGCTCGGATTTTCCTCTGCCGGTGACTTTTCACGCTGGTTCCGCAGCCACTTTGGCAAGACACCTTCGGGTTGGGCGGTGTCCTATCAAGAGAGCAAGGCGACACCCGAGCCCCATCGCCTGAGTAAACCGTAAGAGCACCTCATCGACTTGCCTGACGTCACCCACCCCATGCTCCCCAGCCACCCAGCCACCCAGCCACCCAGAGGCTCCTGGTCTTGTACAGATCTACAAGACCCCGGAAAATCCAGCGGATCGCTACGAGAATGCGTGGCACTGCGATGCCACCTGGCGTGAGTCGCCTCCTATGGGTGCCGTGCTGCGCTGCATCGAATGCCCACCGACAGGGGGTGACACCATGTGGGCCAACATGGTGCTGGCTTATGACAAGCTGCCCGCGGATGTGAAGCAGGAAATCGATAGTTTGATCGCCAATCACAGCTTCAATTCTTCCTTCGCTGCGGCCATGCCAAAGGAAAAACGCCTGGCCATGAAGGCGCAGTACCCGGATGCCGAGCATCCGGTGGTTCGTACCCATCCCGAAACTGGCGAGAAGGTGCTATTCGTCGCTGCCTACGCTACGCATTTCGTCAATTACCACGCCCAAGGACGTGTCCGTGTCGGCCAGGACTACAACCAAAAAGGCGTCGACCTGCTGCAGTATCTGATTAGCCAGGCGTACAACCCCGAGTACCAAGTGCGCTGGCGCTGGAAGAAAAACAGCGTGGCAATTTGGGATAACCGCTGCACCCAGCACTATGCGGTCATGGATTATCCACCCTGCCATCGCAAGATGGAGCGCGCGGCCATCATCGGCGACAAACCCTACTACACGTAAAACGATCCGCAGACGAGAGACGCTTGCGAGCGTCTCCTTTGGGTCGTTTGCAATCCTTCACCTCTTGCAGTCGCATTTGCCTCAGCGAGGGAACAACAACGTCACGGCGAAACGAAACCCCCACCCCTGCGCCCCGTCATCCGGGCTGTCGAGCCAGTAGCGTGGCCCGGCTTGCACCGTCAGTGGCTGCCCGCCGATTTTCAACAGTTGTGTGACCGTCAGATTGACCGGCACGGACCATTCGCGTGACTGCCAGTTATAGGTGGATTCGGTGTTCACCCCGTAAGTCGTGAAGGTGCTGGTTGTATAGGACAGGAAAGGTTGCAGGAAGGTCTGGTTGACCTTTTCCTTGCCGTCCGGCGGGCTGCCGTCCAGGCCCCAGATATGGTTGGCGAGTATCCCGTGAGTCCAGCCATTGGCCTGTTTCAACGCAACGGCCGTCGGGCCGATCCCCCACTGCTCGCTACCGAGCAATTCATCACTGCCGGTGGGGATCAATATGGCCGGGCCGACGCCGAGTATCCAGCCACTGTCCGTGGGCTTTTTCGGCGAAAAGAAAAAGCTCTGGGTGATATCGCCGACCCCGGACTTGTCCGCCGCACCATCGGGTGCCAGACCGTGTTGATCGATGACCGGCAGGATGGTGCGCGAAATCAGGTTCCAGTCATCGTTGAGGGTAAACGGCAGCACCGGCTGGATATTGGTCACGCTGTGCATGCCCTCCCCGGTCGGCCCCATTTTCTGGTCCCAGTTGTACTGCACCGGCAGGCTGTACATGGCGGCCACCGGGTTGAGGGCTTGTTTGGCCAGTTCCGCCGAATCCTCAGCCTGGGCCAAGGGCACGAAGCACAACGAAGCGAACACTGCCGACGAGGTGTAACCCCAACGCTGTATTAAATCCATTGCTCATCACCCGGAATCGACAACGCAAGGACTAAGCGTAGGCAACAGTGATCAATGTGCAATTTTCCTGGGTCGTGTGGCACTCAGGACGTTGACGAGGATGGGTTCTTGTAACGCAACGCCTCCACCAACAACGCAAACGCAGGCGACGCCTGACGACGACTCGGGTAGTAGAGATGAAAGCCGGCAAACCACGGCGACCAGTCTTCCAGCACTTGAATCAGGCGTCCGGCCTTGAGATGAGGCATCACCAGGTCATGGGGAACATAGCTCAATCCGAAACCATCGAGTGCCGCGTCCAACAGCTGATAAACACCGTTGTAGGTCACTTGGCCTGACACGCGAACCTTGAGGCGTTCGCCCTCTTTGGCGAACTCCCAGGCATACAGACCGCCGTTCGTGGGTAGCCGCAGGTTGTTGCACAAATGATCCGTGAGCGCCCGAGGCGTCGTGGGTAATTCACGGTTGGCAAAGTAGCCGGGAGACCCCACCACCGCCATGCGCATGTCCGGCCCGATACGCGTGGCAATCATGCCTTCGGCCACGTCCTCGCCCAGCCTGACCCCGGCATCAAAGCCCTGTGCGGCAATGTCGACGAAGCTGTAATCGCAACAGACTTCCACCGAGATGTCCGGGTACTTGGGGAGGAAGTCTTTCAGCACAGGCCGAATGATCTGATCCAGCACATGGTCCATCGCGTTGATACGGATATTGCCCGCGGGGGTATCGCGCAGATCACTCAGGCCCGCCAGTTCTATTTCGATTTCCTCGAAGTGGGGCCCCACCCTCCTCATCAGACGTTCGCCTGCCTCGGTGGGTGAAACGCTGCGCGTGGTTCGCGTCAACAAACGCAGCCCAAGTCGCGCTTCCAGGCCACGAATCGTGTGGCTCAACGCAGATTGGGAGACCCCGAGCCTGGCAGCGGCTTTGGTGAAACTGCGCTCCCTGGCAACGGCGAGGAAGGCAAGCAGATCACTGGCGTTTTCCCTGAGCATTGATGAGAGCTCCACATAAGTATTTTCGGATTCTAGCGACTAATCCTCTTAATGAGGAGCTGATAGATTTTAGACTTCGCTCCAATCATGAAAAATCTCGCGGCCATGGCGTTATCGCTGTCGTGGCTCGCTTTAGATGCACCCACAGAGGGGGAAATCCATGCTCGTCATTAACCCGAACGGCTCGCAGCCATCTGCCAAGGGACCCGCCGATTACTTTACGGGCACTGTCCGTGTCGACGCGCCGTTCAAGGGGACAGAACAGGCTCGGGTCAGCGGCGCCACCGTGACCTTCGAACCGGGCGCTCGCACTGCCTGGCACACTCACCCGCTAGGCCAGACTTTGATCGTCACCGCAGGGGCCGGCCTGGTGCAGGCGCTGGGGCAACCGGTTCGCTCAATCAAACCGGGTGACACCGTGTGGATTCCACCTGATGTCAAACACTGGCATGGGGCGAGCGACACCACTGCAATGACTCACATCGCCATTGCCGAAGTGCTGGACGGCAAAGTGGTCGACTGGATGGAACAGGTCAGCGACGAACACTACGCCCAAGGGCTTTGATCGCGCACCCGGTGTCATCAGGTGCGCAAGGTAGCTTCATGATTACTGCTGGGTACCGGGCAGCAGCTCAAAGGTGGGGGTAAACGGAGTGATGGCGGCCATCAACTGCTCGAAGGGTTTGTGATTGCCTGTGAAGGTGGCTTTGCCGGCCGCAACGAGTTGAGCGAAGCTGGTTTTCCGTGCCATTACACCTTCAAGATCAGAACGATCAAGGGTGATCGACAGGTCGGCATTTTTCGCTTGCTGCCCCTTGATATTGGTCAGGGTTGAATTGCTTAACTCAACCACAAACTGCTCACCGTTGTCGGGTGTCTTGAGATTCAAGACGAAGTGTTGATCCGCAACTTTGCTGCCATCCAGCGCGATGCCGAGGTACTCCAGCCACAACTCGGTACTCATGGCGCCAATCATGTCGGGCCCGGTGGTTTTGGGCGGTAAACCCTTGGGCATGCTGTGGCGTAATTCATACGCCGCCGCAAGGAAGCTGTTACGCACCCCGGCACTTTCCTTCTGATAGCCGACCTGTTCATAGACGTCCGCGAGCAAGTCCTTGGCCTCGGTGTTTTGGGGTTCGGCATACACCAGCTTATTCAGGATTTCATAGGCTTCGCGGTATTTGCCCTGATCGAACAAGGATTTGCCCTTGGTCATGATCTTCTCCGAGCCCCCCATCATTTCCACGTACAGCGGTGCCGAATCCTTCGGTGACAGCGGCATCAGCGTCGCCGGGTTGGCATCCCAGTAACCCAGGTAGCGGTTGATCACGGCGCGGCTGTTGTGCTCCTCGGAGCCGTGATAGCTGTGAGTCGCCCAGTTGTTTTTCAGGCTGTCCGGCAACTTGTAGACGTTGTGAATCTCGTTGATGGTGACGCCCTGGTTAGCCGCATGCAGCACCGCATTATTCAGGTTGGCATAGGCGTCGCGTTGCGCGCGCATGACGTCCTGAATCCGCTCATTGCCCCAACGTGGCCAACTGTGCGCGGCGAACATGACGTCGGCTTGTTGTCCGTAGCGATACAAAGCGTTGTTGATGTTCTTCGACCAGACCAGTGGATCACGGACCAGAGCACCGCGCAGGGTGTAAATGTTATGGATGGTGCCGACGATGTTTTCCGCGGCCCAGAATGCCTTGAACTGCGGGAACCAGGTATTCATCTCCGCTGGCGCTTCGGTGCCCGGCGTACTTTGAAACTCCATTTCCACGCCGTCGATCGTCAGGGTCTCGAAATCTTTCGAGATATAGCGATTGGGTTCGATCAGGCCCATGTTGCCAATCGACGCATTCTTTCCGATGGCCATGTCGACGTGGCCATAAGGACTGTGCGGCAACAACACGCCATATTGGAAAAATGCACGCCGGGTCATTGCGTTACCGGCGTAGACGTTTTCGGCCACCGCATGTTCCATGAAGCCAGTGGGTGCTATCAGCGGGATTTTGCCGCTGCGCACATCGGCCTCATCGACCACCCCGCGCACGCCACCAAAATGGTCGGCATGGGAGTGAGAGATCACCACCGCTACGACCGGGCGCTTGCCGAGTTTTTCATTGATAAAGTCCAACGCAGCCTTGGCGGTTTCCTTCGACATCAGCGTGTCGAACACAATCCAGCCCGTATCGCCCTTGATGAACGTGATGTTGGCCAGGTCAAACCCGCGCACTTGGTAAATCTTTTCCGGAACCACCTCGTACAGACCGAAGGCCATATTGAGGATCGCCTGACGCTGCAAGGACGGATTGATACTGTCGTAGTCCTTGCCGTCGAGCAGGAAGTCATAGCTCCCCATGTTCCAGGCGACATTACCGGCTTCAGCCATGATTTTGTTGTAGGTCGGTGCCGCAATAAAGCCTCTTTTGGCCTCTTCAAAATCTCGTTTATCACCGAACGGAAGTGTCTTGCGTACACCGTTTTGCAGTTCGATCGTGTAGGCCGAAGGCGGCTTGCCTTTGCTATCGAAGTGCGCACTTTTTGTTGAGGAAGGATCAGAACTTGCGCCGTTTGCATCGGCAGCAAAAATCGCAGGGCTAATGCCACAGCCCAGCGTAATTGCCAGTGCCAGATGAAGGGTCTTGTTGTGCATGAGGGGGTTCCTGTACCAAGGGCTGCCAAGAGCGTCAATGCGGAAAATTGCGCCCGATTTTATTTATTGGGTACGCGTCAACTTGACCCGCCAGGCCATGAATAGCATATTCATTTCATTACGAAAAATTCCGTTTCAGTGGCTTTCGATAACATAAAGGTTATGAGATGACGCCCCGTCGCTTACGTCAGTTTTTGGCATTGGTTGAACATGCGCACTTTGGTCGAGCGGCCAAAGCGTTAGGGGTATCCCAGCCAGCGCTGAGCAAAAGCATCCAGTTGCTGGAGAGTGAACTTGGCGTCACGTTGTTCGACCGACGCCCTGAAGGCGTTGCGCTGACGGCGTTTGGCCATTTGCTGCGTGAAAAAAGTCGGCGCTTGTTAGTGGCCGAGGAAGATCTGCGGCGCGACATTGCCTTGCTGGCGGGAGGCGATATCGGCGCACTGAAAGTGGCCTTGGGGCCCTATCCAAGTGTCACCAGCGGATACACCAGCATCGCGCGGCTGCATGCTCGGCATCCGCACATCAAAGTCACGGCCCATGTGGCCGGATGGCGAGACGTGGCTCATCAGGTCGCGACCGGAGTGGTGGATTTGGGGATCGCCGAAATCAGTACCCTGGAAGGCCGGGAAGAATTCACCTGTGAGCTGTTGGGTGAGCACCAGGGACGCTTGTTTTGTCGGCCCGGCCATCCTCTACTCTCGCAAAAGCGTGCATTGACGTTGGCACAAACACTCGATTTTCCCTGGGTGGCTTCGCGTATTCCGTTGCGACTGGCCACCCATCTGCTCCCGGCAACGCTAGGCTGTGCCGGTGCATACGATGCGGTGAACGGTGATTTTGTACCGGCGATTGAAATAGACGTGCCCATGCAAATCGTTAAATTCGTCGAGCACAGCAACGCCTTGGCGGTAGGGAATTTATCGACGTTTGAGCGAGAGTTCCTCGCCGGCGAGGTCGTACCGCTACCCCTTCATGACCTCGCCCTGCGCACCCGCTATGGCTTTATCTACCTGAAAGAGCGCTCACTGCCGCCCGCCGTAGAGGCTTACATGAACGAAGTACGGATTGTGGAAGCCGAAATTTGTCAGCGTGAAAGTCTTCTGGCCCAAATGACAAGCGCAGCGAAAAAAGATCAAGGTTAGTGGTTCGCCTGCCGAAATATCATGCACTTTGGCGACTGCGCGGGATATTCAAGAACGCAACGCCGCATGAATGAGCTATACCCAAGAGTCCCCCCACCGCACTTCTTCCACTTTTGGAGGTTGGCAATGAAACTCTATCCCCCCCTGTCAGTACTATTGATTAGCGCAAGTCTCTTCGGCTGCACCCACTCCTCAAACCAGTCAATGAATCTTCCATTGGCGGCGACCTCGAGAAACCCCGGTCATTCCGCCACAACCACATTGACTGGCGAAGGCAATCAAACCAACTTTGATTTCTACATCACGGGCGTTCCAAGCGGAACGATTCTGCCGCCGCGCATCTACACGTTCATCAACAAAGGCAGTTGCCAGCAACCCGGGCCTGCCGCGTTCGCCATGAACGATAAGGTCAACACCGAACCCAATGCGGGTACCGGCGGATGGACCTTTTACAGAAGCGCGCCGATAAAAATGCCAGACCTGTTGTCTGGCAAGTACTCCATTGTCGTGCGCACTTCGCCAGAGGATGGCAACGCCGATATTTTCTGCGGCGATGTTGCGCACGCGACTCGATGAAACACCCTAGTCCTTATTGAGTCGAGTCGCGCTTTATGTGGCGATTGTGTTCAGGGTGGGTATTTATCCCGTGTGTAATCCTGGCGTTACATACACCACCCCAACACTGCAATCGCCCCGTCTATTTGAAAAAAACGCACTAGACTTTTCCTGCGCCTTTAACTGTGGAGGGTCATTTCATAAAGGGGGAAATGATTCTGTACGCAGTACCTAGGCAAATTGCTCGGTGGTCAATGCACCAAGGGTCAATGTTGTTGTGCACTCATCGCCCGGTTGCCAGCACCATGAAACAACGAGGAAACCTGGTATGGAACAGCTATCGGATCGTTTCAAGCTATCAATAGTGTTTGCTGCACTTTTGTCATTTAACGGACTTGCCCACGCGGCTCAAACGGAAAAGACCAACATTCTGTTTATCGTCTCCGACGATACCGGGTATGGCGACCTCGGCCCCTATGGAGGTGGTGTCGGGCGCGGCATGCCCACGCCGAGCATCGATCAACTGGCGGCAGAAGGGGTCACTTTTTATTCTTTTTACGCCCAGCCAAGCTGCACGCCTGGCCGCGCGGCCATGCAAACCGGTCGAATCCCCAACCGTAGCGGCATGACGACCGTGGCCTTCCAGGGCCAGGGTGGTGGTTTGCCAGCCGCCGAGTGGACGTTGGCATCGGTATTGAAAACCGGTGGCTATGACACCTATTTCACCGGCAAATGGCATTTGGGCGAAGCCGACTATGCGCTGCCCAACGCGCAAGGTTATGACGTGATGAAGTACGTCGGCCTGTACCACCTCAATGCCTACACCTACGCTGACCCGACGTGGTTCCCCGACATGGACCCGGAAACCCGAGCGATGTTTCAACGGGTGACCAAGGGCGCGTTGTCCGGCAAGGCGGGTGAAAAACCGGTCGAAGAATTCAAGATCAACGGCCAGTACGTCGACACGCCTGTCGTCGATGGCAAGCCCGGTGTGGTCGGCATTCCGTTCTTTGATAACTACGTCGAAAAAGCCGCTCTGGAGTTTCTCGACACAGCGGCCAAATCGGACAAACCCTTTTTCATCAACATCAATTTCATGAAAGTGCACCAGCCCAACATGCCGGCACCGGAGTTCATTCATAAGTCCATGTCCAAGTCCAAGTACGCCGACTCGGTCGTCGAACTCGACACCCACATCGGTCGGATCATGGACAAGCTCAAGGCGCTCGGCCTGGATAAGAACACGTTGGTGGTGTACACCACGGACAACGGCGCCTGGCAGGATGTTTATCCGGATGCCGGCTACACCCCGTTCCGCGGAACCAAGGGCACGGTGCGTGAGGGCGGTAACCGGGTACCCGCCATTGCCGTCTGGCCAGACAAAATCAAGCCGGACACCAAAAACCACGAGATACTCGGAGGCCTGGATTTGATGGCGACCTTCGCCTCGGTTGCCGGCGTGAAGCTGCCCGAAAAAGATCGCGAAGGTCAGCCGATCATATTCGACAGCTACGACATGACACCCGTCCTCACCGCCAGTGGCCCTTCTCCGCGCAAGGAGTGGTTCTACTTCACCGAGAACGAATTGTCGCCGGGCGCGGCCCGTGTCGGGAACTACAAGGCCGTGTTCAACCTGCGCGGCGATGATGGTGCACAAACCGGTGGTCTGGCGGTGGACTCGAACCTTGGGTGGAAAGGCGCCGAAAAATATGTCGCCACCGTGCCGCAGGTTTTCGACTTGTGGCAAGACCCGCAAGAGCGCTATGACCTGTTCATGAACAACTTTACCGAGCGTACCTGGACAATGGTGCCGATCACGGCGGCGATCATGAAGCTGATGAAAACCTACGTCGATTACCCGCCACGCAAACTGCAAAGCATGGGTTATGACGGGCCGATCGAGCTGTCGAAGTACCAGCAATTCCAATACGTACGGGATGCCCTGAAAAAAGAAGGCATCAACTTGTCGATGCCAAACGGCAACTGATCAAACAGGCGAAACAGGGCGGCCTCATTAGAGGTCGCCACTTCGTAGCGTCAATGCTCCCATTCGCCAACTCTTTCGCCTTGAGCAGTGGAAAGGCGGCGCGCTAGCGCCGTCATGGGCTCTGTCACTGGACTTCGTTCCCCATCTTTCCGGCAATGAAATCAAATGGCACAGGACGTCAAAATCAGCACGACCTGATCTGACTTTCGATGTGCGAAATCGAGCGTTTGATATCTCATACAGCTACGGACCTGATGTCATAGCAACCAGCGCACCCAATATCCTCCGGGCTGCCATTCCAAAAGCTGAATCGTTTTGGAACGAGGCTCGTTCGATAGCCGACCTGCCTGGTGCTTTCGAGCGGGTCAAAAAGCATTTGTCGACTGGTGGCCTGGGTTTCTACAACTACATACAACATCCTCTTGCATACGCGTTTGTATTGGCCATGAACGGCAAGCCCGACTCAGCCGAAGAAGAGTTTCAACGCTATTCACAGCGCCTTTCAGAGGCGGCTCGAAAAAAACTCCGCAAGCTATTCATTGATGCAGGCGGTCACCTTGGCTAAGCGAGTACGACTTGTTCAACAGAATCGGCCAAGACCAGACGTTCGAAAGCGATGAAGAGAAAAACAAGAATGACTGCACTTTTGACCAGTAACGCAGCCTGGGTCTGGCTGGACGTTTGATCCTGATCGCATGATCCGAATAGCCTGTCCGCACTGTTAGGGAAGTATCCACAGTGTTCCGTCATCGACTGGTCGCCCGGACGCTTGGCCTGCATCGAAGCTCAGGGGGTGGATGTTGAGACGCTCGCTGA
>NZ_JBWKNG010000025.1:0-98684 GCF_059415465.1 Pseudomonas sp. GW821-FHT10C09 | reverse complement strand
CCAAGGACGGTGAAGATCTCAAAGACCCGGTTTCCAGTGGACCGTAAGGCTGCTCCGCTTAAGTGAACAGCATTACGGTCTGGCCGAGGTTTTTCTCCAGCACGATGCAATTGCATTCCGGGTCTTCCTGCAACGCCGAAATCAACCGCCGCGCATGAGACACCACCCACACCTGGCACTGCTCCGAGGCCCGGATAATCAAGCGAGCCAAGGCCGGCAACAGGTCTGGATGCAGGCTGGTTTCCGGTTCGTTCAGCACCATCAACGTGGGTGGGCGGGGTGTCAGCAGCGCAGCGACCAGCAGCAAATAACGAAGCGTGCCATCCGACAATTCGGCGGCCGATAACGGCCGCAATAGCCCTTCCTGATAAAACTCAATGGCAAACCTCCCGCCCTGCAATGGCGCGATGTTCAGCCGCGCGCCGGGAAAGGCATCGCTGATCGCCGCCTGCAACGCCTCGGGATCGCCGATTTCCCTGATGGTCTGCAACGCCGCCGCCAGGTCACGACCGTCATGGTGCAACACGGGCGTGCGGGTACCGAGTTGCGGCTGGCGAACCGGTGCGTCGGCATCACTGCGAAAGTGATCGTAGAAACGCCAGCGCCGAATAAATTCACGCAGTTTCATGACTTCCGGCGTGGTGCGAAAGCTGCCGACCTGATCAAACAGGCTGTCGAAATCCGGCGTGTGTTGGGCCAGCACTTCCCACTGGCGACCGTCCCGGGCACGGACCATCGGGCCATTGCGGTCCACCAGCAGGCTGGCAGGACGGTAAGCGGCGCCGGCCCAGATACATTCTCGCTTGATCTCGGGGTCCAGCGAAAAATACGTGATGTGATCCGGTTGCGGCATCGGCAGGCCCAGAGCGATGGCGTAGCTGAAGTCTTCACCGGCAAAGCCCAGGCGCAAACGCATGGGCGATTGACGGACGCTGCCTTCGACCGAGACTTCACCATTGCGCATGCGCCGGGTGATGTTTTCCGGCCCGGCCCAAAAAGTTGAATCCAGCCCACCCTCACGGGCCAGCGCATTGACCACGCCGCCCTGAGCCGTTTCCGCCAGCAGGCGCAACGCGCGGTAGAGGTTGGATTTACCGCTGCCATTGGGGCCGGTGATCAGGTTCAACCGGCCCAACGGAATCACCAATTTATTGATCGAGCGGTAATTGGCCACCGCGAGAGTTTTGAGCATGCGTGTTCCTTGGGCGGGATCAATCGGCGGGCATTGTCAGGTACGCGCAGGCGTCTACGGCAAGTGTTTTCAGCAGAAATCGTTAAAAATTTTTTCCTCATAAGTCGGTCGTGCAAGGTCGCAACTTTGTTCTAAGCTCTCTGTCGTGTTGTCCAAAAAAAGGCCAAGGAGTTTGCATGGCGGTTTCCGGATTGAAAGTCATCATGGCCTTGAGTGTCGCAACCCTGCTGACGGCGTGCGACGAGAAAAAACCGATTCAGGAATACCTTCCAAGGGTATTCGTACAAGTGGTCAAACCGGCGGATTACGCGGCCTCGGTAACGCTGACGGGAGACATACAGGCACGCGTCCAGACCGAGCTGTCATTCCGCGTTGGCGGCAAAATCATCCAGCGTTCGGTGGATGTCGGTGATCGGGTGACCGCCAAGCAAGTGCTGGCGCGGCTCGATCCCAAGGATTTACAGACCAGCGTCGATTCGGCCCAGGCCCAAGTGGCCGCCCAACAGGCGCTGGTTAAGCAGAATGCCGCGGCGTTCGTACGCCAGCAAAAACTCCTGCCCAAGGGCTACACCAGCCAGAGCGAATATGACTCGGCGCAGGCAGCGTTGCGCAGCAGTCAGAGCGCCTTGGCCGCTGCCCAGGCGCAGTTGGCCAATGCCCGGGATCAACTGAGTTACACCGCATTGGTTGCCGATGCCCCCGGCATCATTACCGCGCGTCAGGCAGAAGTCGGTCAGGTCGTGCAGGCAACCATGCCGGTGTTCAGCCTGGCTCGTGATGGCGATCGGGATGCGGTGTTCAATGTGTATGAAGCGCTGCTGGCCGAGAAGCCGGCGGATCAAACCATTGTCCTCAGCCTGCTCGACAACCCCGCCATCAAAACCACCGGCACCGTACGCGAAGTGACCCCGTCAGTGTCCGCTCAGTCCGGCACCGTACAGGTCAAGGTTGGCCTCAACAGCCTGCCCGACGGCATGCAACTGGGCTCGGTGGTGAGCGCCACGGCCAAAGGTTCGGGCAAGTCGGCGATCGAGCTGCCGTGGTCGGCCCTGACCAAAAACATCAGTGAGCCTGCTGTCTGGCTGGTCGACGACAAGGGCCAGGCCCAATTGCACTCGGTCACCGTTCTGCGCTACCTGACGGGCAGGGTCATTATCAGCAAAGGCCTGCAGGAGGGTGACAAAGTCATCGTCGCCGGCGGACAGTTGTTGCACCCGGGCATGGAAGTCGAAATTGCCGAAAATACTTATAAGGATCTGAGTTGGGGAGCCAAGCCATGAAGCCTTTGTGGGCATTGCCCCTTGGATTGTCCCTCGGGCTGGTGCTGAGCGCCTGCTCGAAAAACGAGCCACCGCCGGAGCCGGTACGCCCGGTGCTGTCGGTCAAGGTCGAGGCGTTGAACGAAGAGGATCTGGGCCGGTTTGCCGGTAGCATCCAGGCGCGCTACGAAAGCAATACCGGCTTCCGGGTGGGCGGGCGCATCGCCAGTCGTAACGTCGATGTCGGGGCCGAGGTCGAGAAGGGCACATTGCTCGCGACCCTTGATCCTTCTGATCAACAAAACCAGTTGCGTTCGGCTCAGGGCGACCTGGCGAAAATCTACGCGCAATTGATCAATGCCAAAGCCAGTGCGTCGCGCCAGCAGGCCCTGTTTGATCGCGGAGTGGGTGCGCAAGCGCAGCTGGACGCCGCCCTGACCGATCTGAAAACCACCCAGGCCTCCCTCGAGCAAGCTCAGGCGGCGGTCAGCCAGAGCCAGGATCAACTCGGCTACACCGAGTTGCGCTCCGACCATAAAGCCGTGGTCACCGCATGGAACGCCGAGGCCGGCCAAGTGGTTTCTGCCGGCCAGCAAGTGGTGACCCTGGCGCAACCGGACATCAAGGAGGCGGTCATCGACCTGCCCGATACCCTGGTCGATCAACTGCCCGAGGATGTGGTGTTTCAGGTCGCCGCCCAACTCGATCCGAACACCAATACCACCGCGATCATCCGCGAAATCGAACCCCAGGCGCAGAGTGCCACGCGCACCCGTCGCGCGCGCCTGACCCTCGCTGAAACGCCGGAAGGCTTTCGCTTGGGCACCGCGATAAGCGTCACCCTGAGTTCGGCGATCAAGCCGCGCATCGAACTGCCTCTCACCTCGTTGCAGGAGGTCGACGGCAAACCCCGCATCTGGGTGATTGATACACAGAAAAAGACCGTGGCACCCAGGGACGTCAAGGTCATCAGCCGTACTGACAGCACCGTGGTGTTGGCCGGCGGCGTCAAGAACGGCGAGCGCGTCATCACGGCCGGCGTAAACAGCCTCAAACCGGGGCAATCAGTGAAATTTGACGAGGACAGTCAATGAAAGGGCCTTTCAACCTCTCCGAATGGGCCCTCAAGCATCAGTCGTTCGTCTGGTACCTGATGTTCGTCGCGTTGCTGATGGGGGTGTTCTCGTATTTCAACCTGGGGCGCGAAGAAGACCCTTCCTTCACCATCAAGACCATGGTGATCCAGAGCAAATGGCCGGGGGCGACGCAGGAGGAAACCCTCAAGCAGATCACCGACCGCATCGAGAAAAAACTCGAGGAACTCGATTCCCTCGACTATGTGAAAAGCTACACGCGCCCCGGCGAGTCCACGGTCTACGTGTACTTGCGTGACACCACCAGTGCCAAGGACATCCCGGAAATCTGGTACCAGGTGCGCAAGAAGATCAACGACATCAAGTACCAGTTCCCGCAAGGCATACAGGGACCGTCGTTCAACGACGAGTTTGGTGACGTCTTCGGATCGATCTATGCCTTTACTGCCGACGGCCTGACCTTGCGTCAGTTGCGCGATTACGTGGAACAGGCCCGCATGGAAATTCGCGGTGTGCCGGGTCTGGGCAAGATTGAAATGGTCGGCCAGCAGGATGAAGTGCTGTACCTGAACTTCTCCACACGCAAACTCGCAGCGCTGGGCATTGATGAGCGTCAGGTGGTGCAGAGCCTGCAAAGCCAGAACGCCGTGACCCCGGCGGGTGTCATCGAGGCCGGGCCGGAGCGGATTTCGGTGCGCACTTCAGGGAAGTTCGCCTCGGAGAAAGACCTGGCCGAGGTCAACCTCAAGCTCAACGACCGCTATTACCGTCTGGCCGACATTGCCGACATCAGCCGTGGCTACGTCGATCCGGCCTCGCCGGAATTTCGCTACAACGGCAAACCGGCCATCGGCCTGGCGATTGCCATGCAGAAGGGTGGCAACGTCCAGGCGTTCGGCAAGGCCTTGCATGAGCGGATCAACCAACTGACCGCCGACCTGCCTATAGGCGTCGGCATTTACAACGTCTCCGACCAGGCCGTGGTGGTGGAAGAGGCCGTCGGCGGCTTCACCAGTGCGCTGTTCGAGGCGGTGATCATCGTGCTGGTGGTCAGTTTCATCAGCCTCGGCGTGCGCGCCGGGCTGGTGGTGGCGTGCTCGATCCCGTTGGTGCTGGCGATGGTGTTTGTGTACATGGAGTACAGCGGCATCACCATGCAGCGGATTTCCCTGGGTGCCCTGATCATCGCCCTCGGCCTGTTGGTGGACGACGCGATGATCACCGTGGAGATGATGGTCACGCGCCTGGAGATGGGCGAGACCAAGGAGCAGGCGGCCACGTTCGCCTACACCTCGACCGCGTTCCCGATGCTCACCGGTACGTTGGTGACGGTGGCGGGTTTTGTGCCGATCGGCCTTAACGCCAGCTCCGCCGGTGAGTACACCTACACGCTGTTTGCGGTGATTGCCTGCGCCATGTTGGTGTCGTGGGTGGTGGCGGTGCTGTTCGCGCCGGTGATCGGCGTGCACATTCTCAGCACCAACGTGAAACCTCACGAAGGTGAACCCGGACGCATCGGCAAAGCCTTCAATGGCGGGCTGCTGTGGTGCATGCGCAATCGCTGGTGGGCCATCGGCATCACCGTGCTGTGCTTTGCATTGGCGTTATTCAGCATGCGCTTCGTGCAGAACCAGTTCTTTCCGTCTTCGGATCGACCGGAAATCCTGGTGGACCTGAACCTGCCGCAAAACGCCTCGATCGACGAAACCCGCAGGGCTGTCGATCGTCTCGAAGCCACGCTCAAGGACGATCCGGATATCGTGCGCTGGAGCACCTACGTCGGTCAGGGCGCCATCCGTTTCTACCTGCCACTGGACCAGCAACTGCAAAACCCGTTCTACGCGCAGTTGGTGATCGTCAGCAAAGGCAAGACCCGTGAGGCCATGATGCAGAAGCTTCGCGAGCGCTTGCGCAACGACTTCGTCGGCATCGGCAGTTATGTCCAGGCACTGGAAATGGGCCCGCCGGTAGGGCGTCCGATCCAGTACCGCGTCAGCGGCAAAGACATCGATCAGGTGCGCCGACATGCCATCGACCTGGCCACAGAGCTGGACAAGAATCCGCACGTTGGCGAAATCATCTACGACTGGAACGAGCCGGGCAAAGTGCTGCGGATCGACATCGCCCAGGACAAGGCGCGGCAGTTAGGGCTGTCTTCCGAAGACGTGGCCAACTTGATGAACGGCATCGTCAGCGGCCAGGCGGTGACCCAGGTCGACGACGACATCTATCTGATCAACGTGGTCGGTCGTGCCGTGGACTCCGAGCGCGGTACGCCGGAAACCCTGCAAAACCTGCAGATCCTCACACCGAGCGGCACCTCGATTCCGTTGCTGGCATTCGCCACGGTGCGCTACGAACTGGAGCAGCCGCTGGTGTGGCGTCGCGATCGCCTGCCGACCATCACCATCAAGGCGGCAATACGCGATGAGATCCAGCCGACGGACCTGGTGAAAATCCTCAAGCCGTCCATCGATGCCTTCGCCGCCAAGCTGCCGGCAGGCTACAAGGTCGCTACCGGCGGTACGGTGGAGGAGAGCGGCAAGGCCCAAGGGCCGATTGCCAAGGTTGTGCCGTTGATGCTGTTCTTGATGGCGACCTTCCTGATGATCCAGTTGCACAGCGTGCAGAAGCTGTTCCTGGTGGCCAGCGTCGCGCCGTTGGGCCTGATCGGCGTGGTCATTGCGTTGGTGCCGACGGGGACGCCGATGGGCTTTGTGGCGATCCTCGGGATTCTGGCGCTGATCGGCATCATCATTCGTAACTCGGTGATTCTGGTGACCCAGATCGATGAGTACGAGAAGAAGGGCTATGCGCCGTGGGACGCGGTGGTCGAGGCCACCGAGCATCGACGTCGGCCGATCCTGCTGACGGCTGCGGCGGCGAGCCTGGGGATGATCCCGATTGCCCGGGAAGTGTTCTGGGGGCCGATGGCCTACGCGATGATTGGCGGGATCATCATCGCGACGTTGCTGACGCTGCTGTTTTTACCGGCGCTGTATGTGGCCTGGTACAAGATTCGCGAACCGAAGAAAGAGGCGGCTTAAAAAATCGAGCGCTTCGCGCTCTATTCGTCGGAGCGCCGCCCGGAGCCGGCGCGCTCCCACAGGGTGATTTGTGAACGCCACAGATCCAATGTGGGAGCGAGCCTGCTCGCGAAGGGGCTTTGACGGGTTACACAGCCTTACGCCAAACACTCGCCAACCAAGGCTGCTGCTCCCGCGGCAGCCCCGCTGGCCGATAGTAATGCTCCAACTCCACAAACCCCGCCTCAATCAGCAAATCCTGCCACGCCGCAAGATCGTGATAAGCCCCATAACGCGGCCCATTCCAGCCTTCCTGATTTTCCCCGCGAGGATTGGAACTGAACAACACCCCACCCGGTTTCAACGCCCCACGCAATTGCTTCAACACCCGAGGCAGTTCCTGGCGCGGGATGTGAAACAACACCGCGTTGGCAAAAATCCCGTCGAAGCGCTCGGCCGGTAAATCAAGTTTCAAAAAGTCCTGCTGCCAGACTTCGCAACCGCTGTCCTCACGTGCCATCTGCGCAAACTTTTCCGAGCCGTCGAGGCCGACGGCGGTATGTCCCATGCGCGTGAACGTTTGCAAGTCGCGGCCGGGGCCGCAGCCGAAGTCGAGAATGTCGAACGGCGCCTCGCCCTGAATGTGCCGTAACAGGGCATCGATGTTCTGGCTGACATCGTGATCACGCGTGCCTTCGCGAAATCCTTCGGCCACCGAGTTGTAATGGCCCAGGGTGGTGGCGGTGATTTGCTGGAGGTCGTCGGGGGTCTGTTTCATGAGGGGCTGCGCAGGCAATTGGGGTTTGCCGAATATACGCCATCAACCCCGGGGCTGCTTCGCAGCCCATCGCGAGCAGGCTCGCTCCCACAGTGATTTATGTCGCTCACAAATCCCCTGTGGGAGCGAGCCTGCTCGCGAAAGCGGCATCACTGACAACCCATCACTCAGCCTGCTTCATCCCCAGGCAATCAATCGAGCGATCCACCATGGCTTTGGCAATCTCCAGCAAATGCCAGACCGAAAACACCATGGCGCGCTCCGCCCCTTTGAGGTGATCGCCACACTGATACGCCGTCACCGAAGCACAGCGCAGCAGGTCGGCGACATAGAGTTGGGTGTCTTCGAAGCTCACGTCTTTGCTGACGTTGTAGAAGCGCAATTCATCAGGCGGTGAGGGTTGATCACCCGTGAGGTAGAAATCAATGGCGCGGTAGAGCGCTGATCGATCCCTGGGCGGGTCGTCAGTGGTGGTTTCGTTGGTGGAGGTTTCGGGAGGCGGATCGGGTACGGATTTCTTCATTGGTAAAACTCCTAGTGCTAATGGGAGCCAACCGATATCGCGACTAAACGATCAGGGGTGGCGGCTGCGCACAGGTTAGTCGACCGGTCACTAGGCAACCCGGCGCACCCGAAGGTGCCCTGCGCACAGCCACCATAACGTTCAGGTAGTAGAACCTGAAATGAGGTGACGCTGTACGCCTAGTAAAATCCGGGCGACTAAACCCGATCACTGATGAGCAGTGACGGACCGAGACTAGCCACGGAAATTGGCAGGCGCAAGCGAGCGGAATGATCTAGGAAATGTCCTTCAAAGGAAAGGGAACGGACCTTCAGGAGCTCTGATTTTCCTGTACGAAAACTTCCCCCTTTAAGGTCGGTTATTACTGTGGCGAGGAGGCTTTTGTGGCGAGGGGGCTTGCCCCCGTTGGGTCGCGCAGCAACCCCAAAACCTGACGATCTGATTTACCTGACACACCTCGTTGAATGGCTTGGGGCTGCTTCGCAACCCAACGGGGGCAAGCCCCCTCGCCACAAAAGCTCGACCAGTGCGTCAGGTTCAGCGCTTGTTGAGCCCCCGAGCCAACCGATCCCCGCCCAGTTGGATGATTGCCACCAACACCACCAGCAACACAATCACCGTCAACATGATCTGGCTGTCAAAACGCTGATACCCATACCGGTACGCAATGTCGCCCAACCCTCCGGCCCCAATCGCCCCTGCCATGGCCGATGAGTTGATCATCGTCACCAGCGTAATCGTGAACCCGCCGACAATCCCAGGCAGAGCTTCCGGCAGCAACACATGCCAGACGATGTGCCAACGCCGGCAGCCCATCGCCTGCGCGGCCTCGATCAAGCCGAAATCGACCTCACGCAAACTGACTTCGGCAATCCGTGCAAAGAACGGCGTTGCGGCGATAGTCAGCGGCACCACGGCCGCCCAGACGCCATACGTGGTGCCGACAATCAGCCGGGTAAACGGAATCAGCGCCACCATCAGAATCAAGAATGGAATCGAGCGGAACAGATTCACAAACGCGCCCAATGCACGGTTCAGCGTCGGTGCTTCGTAGATGCCGCCCTTGGAGCTGGTGACCAGAAATACCGCCAGCGGAATGCCCACCAACAGCGCGATCAATGACGACACACCGACCATCAGGAAGGTGTCGATGAAGCCTTGCAGCAAGCGATCAAACCACATAACCCAGCACCTCCACCTGTTGTGCCCATTGGCTGGCGCGCTGGCATAAATCTTCGGCATCCAACGGCGAGCCGGTGACCGCCAACAACAACTGCCCCAACGCATGGCCCTGAATCCGTTCCACGCCACCTTGCAGCAAGCGCACGCGACCACCGAGGGCGCTGAACAACGCGGCCAGGTCCGGCTCGTCGGTGGCGCTGCCGGTGAACTGCAAACGCAGCACCACCGCCGCGTCCGAGGATGGCGGCAGTGGGCGCAAACGGCTTTGCAGTTCTTCCGGCAGGGCGTGTTGCAGCGGGGCGAGCAAGGTCTTGCTGACTTCATGCTGCGGGTTGCCGAAGACTTCCCAGACCGGCCCTTGCTCGACGATTTTGCCGTGTTCGAGCACCACGACGCGGTCGCAAATATCGCGGATCACCGCCATCTCGTGCGTGATCAGGACGATGGTCAGGCCCAGGCGCTGATTGATCTCGCGCAGCAGGCCGAGGATCGATTGAGTGGTCTCCGGGTCCAGCGCTGAAGTGGCTTCGTCACACAGCAGAATCGCCGGGTCATGCACCAACGCGCGGGCGATGCCGACGCGCTGTTTCTGCCCGCCGGACAACTGCGCCGGATAGGCGTTGTGCTTGCCTTGCAGGCCCACCAGTTCCAGCAGTTCGCGAACCTTCTGCTCGCGTTTGCCCTTGGGCACACCGGCGACTTTCAGCGGCAGCTCGACGTTCTGCCACACCGTTTTGGCCGACATCAGGTTGAAGTGCTGGAAGATCATGCCGATCCGTCGACGCAGCGCCACCAAGCGGTCTTCATCGAACTCGCCGATGTCCACCTGATCGATCAGCACGCGGCCGGTGCTCGGCTGCTCCAGCCGGTTGATGGTGCGGATCAGCGACGATTTGCCGGCACCGCTGCGGCCGATGATGCCGAACACTTCACCGTGCTGGATCGCCAGGTCGATGCCGTGCAATGCCGCCACCGGACCCTGCTGACCGTTGTAGGTTTTGCCCAGACCGATGAAACGTACGTGGGCGCGGTTCAGGTCCGGGTGCAGTTCGGTTTGTATAGCGTTATGGGGCTCTGGAATTTCCAGTCGCAGTTGGGTGGCTACCGTCATCCTCAGCTTTCCCAGCCAGCTTGGTAGAGCTTGCCGTGAGCCTTGTCCAGCGCTGCACGAACGGCCGGCGAATGCTGGTAGATGTCGACGAACTTGATCAGGCGCGGGTCGGTTTTGCTCTTCGGCTGGATCACGAACTGGATCACGTATTCCTTGTGGTCGAGGCCGTCGAACAGCAGCGCGGAACCGGCATCGAAGGTCTTCGAAAGACGGATGTAAGCGGGGTAGCCCTGGACCAGATCAGCATCGTCGTAGGCGCGCACCAGTTGCACGGCTTCGACCTGGAGGATTTTGATTTTTTTCGGGTTGGCGATGATGTCTTCTTCGGTGGCTTTGTAGCCGACTCCGGGTTTGAGTGTGATCAGGCCGGCCTTGGCCAGCAGTTGCAGGCCGCGACCGCTGTTGATCGGGTCGTTGGCGATAGCGACGCTGGCGCCTTGTGGGAGTTCGTCGAAGCTTTTGTATTTCTTCGAGTAGAGGCCGACGTTGTTGATGATTCCCGGTGCGAACGGCACCAGGTCAAAACCGGAAGCGGCCTTGGCGTTTTCCAGGAACGGGATGTGCTGGAAATAATTCACGTCGATGTCACCGGCGGCGAGGCTGACGTTGGGGGCGATCCAGTCGCTGAACTCCACCAGCTCGACTTTCAGGCCTTGTTTGGAGGCCTCTTCGACGGCGGCTTCGAGGGGGATGGCGAAGGCGGCGGTGGTGCCGATTTTCAACGGCGCGTCGGCGGCGAATACCACCGAGCTGAACAGGCCGAGGGCCAGGGCCAGTGCTTTGACTGGGTGAGAGAAGTAGGTCTTGGTCATGATGGTTTTCCAGTCAGTGCATAAATTTGGGGTGATTGGGCGGGCCTCTTCGCGAGCAGGCTCGCTCCCACAGTGGTTTTTTGGTGTTCACACATCCCTGTAGGAGCGAGCCTGCTCGCGAAGCTTTTAGCGGCGGTAAGCCGAGCCGATGTGTTGCTCAGGCAAATGCGCCTCTGCGTGAAACAGCTTCTCCCGCAAGCTGCCATCGTCATAAGCGGTCTTGTACGACCCACGCTTTTGCAACTCCGGAATCACCAGTTCAATGAAATCCACATAACTTTCCGGGGTGACAATCCGTGTCAGGTTGAAACCGTCCAGGCCGGTTTCGGCGATCCAGGATTCCAGTTCATCTGCCACTTGCTCAGGCGAACCGACCACCGTGATGTAGCGGCCGCCGAGGGCGTGTTGCTCGAGCAATTTGCGCCGGGTCCAGTCGTTGTTTTGCAGGTTTTTGGTCGCCGACTGGATCGCGTTGCTCTTCACGTACTGGATCGGTTCGTCGATGGTGTATTCGGAAAAATCGATCCCGGTCGATGCTGAAAAATGCGCCACGCCAGCCTCGGCACTGGCATAGCTCAGGTACTCGGCGTGCTTGGCCCAGGCCAGTTCTTCAGTGGCGCCGACAATCACGTTCAGGCCCATGAACACCTTGATGTCCTCGGGATTACGTCCGGCCTCAACGGCGCTGGCGCGGACTTTGTCCACTTGAACCTTGGTCGACGGTTTGTTCTGGCCACTGATGAACACGCACTCGGCATGGCGCCCGGCGAACAGCAAACCGCGATCCGAACTGCCGGCCTGGAACAGCACCGGTGTGCGCTGCGGTGACGGCTCGCACAGGTGATAACCCTCGACCTGATAGAACTCGCCCTTGTGCTCGACCTTGTGCACTTTCTCCGGTTGCGCGTAGATCCGTTGCTCGCGGTCGTTGAGCACCGCGCCGTTTTCCCAGCTGCCTTCCCAGAGTTTGTAGAGCACTTCCAGGTACTCCTCGGCCTGGTCGTAACGACGGTCGTGCTCGACCTGTTCGCTCAGGCCCATGGCCTTGGCGGCGCTGTCGAGGTAGCCGGTGACAATGTTCCAGCCGACCCGGCCACGGCTCAGGTGATCGAGCGTCGACATGCGTCGGGCGAACAGGTACGGCGGTTCGTAAGTGAGGTTGGCGGTCAGGCCGAAGCCGAGGTTTTTGGTCACGGCGGCCATGGCCGACACCAGCAGCAGCGGGTCGTTGACCGGCAGCTGGATCGATTCTTTCAGCGGCACGTCCACCGAGTTCTGATAGACGTCGTACACGCCGACGATGTCGGCGATGAACAGTCCGTCGAACAGCCCGCGCTCCAGCAGCTGCGCCAGTTCGGTCCAATATTCGATGGTCTTGTACTGCGTGGAATTGTCCCGTGGGTGCGTCCACAGGCCATGGTTGATGTGCCCGATGCAGTTCATGTTGAACGCGTTGAGCAGGATTTTCTTTTTCGCGTCGGCCATCAGATGGTCCCTCGTAGCGGAGGGTTTTCATCGTTGAGGTAGTAGTTGCCCACCGCGTGATACTTCCAGCGCACCGGGTCGTGCAGGGTATGCACGCGGGCGTTGCGCCAGTGCCGGTCCAGGCCGTGTTCGATCAGGGTCGCCTGGCTGCCGGCCAGTTCGAACAGCGTGCTGCCGGCGGCGAGGGAAATTTCGGTGCTGATGGCCCGGGCTTCGGCGACGGCAATCGAGGCGGCGGCGACAGTCTCGGCGTTGGTGTCGGCCTGGGCCTTGTCGAGGAATTCGCCGGAGCGTTCCAGCAGGGCTTCGGTGGCGTGCAGGCGAATGCTCAAGTGCCCGAAACTCTTGATCGTCAGCGGGTCGTCAGTGGCTTTTTCATGGGTGGCGTCGATCCATGGTCGGGTTTTGGTGCGCACAAAATGCAGCGCGTCTTCATAGGCGGCGCGGGCGATGCCGGTGTCGATGGCGGCGTGGAGGATTTGCGCGAGCGGGCCGACGGTGGTCGGGCGTTCGAATGCACTCTGGAACGGGATCACGTCCTCGGCCGCCACGTACACGTCTTCGAACACCACCGAACCGCTGCCGGTGGTGCGTTGGCCAAATCCGCTCCAGTCGTCGATGACGGTCAGGCCTTTGCTGTCGCGAGGGACGAAAGCCAGTTGCTGCACACCGTGTTCATCCACCACCGAGGTCGGGATGCGTTGCGCGTAAATCGCGCCGGTTGCGTAGAACTTGCGACCGTTGATGCGATAGCCGTCGCCATCACGCTTGAGGCTGGTGACGCGGTCGTGAGCGGTTTTGGTGCCGAGTTCGGCGAGT
Organism: Pseudomonas sp. GW821-FHT10C09; assembly: GCF_059415465.1. Classification (NCBI taxonomy): domain Bacteria; kingdom Pseudomonadati; phylum Pseudomonadota; class Gammaproteobacteria; order Pseudomonadales; family Pseudomonadaceae; genus Pseudomonas; species Pseudomonas sp. GW821-FHT10C09. The sequence goes on along the minus strand of NZ_JBWKNG010000025.1, from coordinate 85,403 downwards.
GCATTGCCGAATCGCTGGCCGGCCAATACTTCGGCGTACAGCCGTTGTTTCTGCGCAGGGCTGCCGTTCACGCGCAGCACTTCGAGGGCGTAGAAATGGTTCTGGGGGATTTGCCCAAGCGAACCGTCAGCCTGGGCAATCAAGGCGATTACCTTGGCCAGCGTCACGTTGGACACACCGGCGCCGCCGTACTCCTTGGGTACGCTGATGCCCCACAGGCCCGAGCGGGAAAACACTTCGAGTTCCGGGTACGGTAAACGGCGTTCGCGGTCGCGTAGCGCGCTGTCGCGTTTGAAATCGTCAGCCAAGTCACTGGCGACGACCAGGGCTTGCTCATCGCTGGTTATGACCGCGACGTGGTGGGAATAAGTCATGTGTTTCTCCAGAGATCTGGTCAAAAGGGTACGGGTCGTCAGATCCAGGAATGCCGCGCCGGCAAGGTGCCGTTGAGGTGATAGGTGCCGACGGCGTAATACTTCCAGCGCACCGGGTCGTGCAGCGTGTGCACGCGGGCGTTGCGCCAATGGCGGTCGAGATTGAATTCGGCGAGGGTGGCGCGGCTGCCGGCCAGTTCGAAAAGCTTTTCGCTGGCCAGCAGCGAGATTTCGGTGGTCAGCACTTTGGCTTCGGCCACGGCAATCGAGGCGCGTGCGGCCGACTCGGCGGTGACGGGGGCGGCGTTGACCTGATCCAGTACTTGCCCGGCCTTGCGCAGCAGCGCTTCGGCGGCGTGCAATTCGATTTTCAACTTGCCGATATCCGCAATCACGTACAGGTCATCGCTGGCCCGTTCGACCTTGGCGTCGATCCATGGACGCGCGCGGGTTTTCACGAATTCGATGGCGTCGTCGATGGCGCCCCGGGCGATCCCCGCGTCGATGGCGGCTTGAATCAGTTGCGACACGGCGCCCTGCAGGTTCGGCTTGTCGTTGATCTTCCAGTTGTCCACAACCAACTCGGCGTCGACCCGCACGTTGTTGAGCAAAATAGTGCCGCTGGCGGTGGTGCGCTGACCGAAGCCCGACCAGTCATCGACGATGCGCAGCCCCGGCGTGCCGCGACGGACGAAGGCCAGCACTTGCTTGCCGTCGTCGTTCAGCGCCTTGACCGCGACCCAGTGGGCGAACAACGCGCCGGTGGAGTAAAACTTCTGGCCATTGAGGACAAAACCGTCGCCGTCGACGGTAATGCGCGCCTTGAGTTCCAGAGTGTTTTTTGTGCCGCGCTCAGGCCCGGCATTGCCGATGCGCCAACCGTCGAGCACGCTTTTGAACAGCTGTTTTTTCTGCGCTTCAGTGGCACTGCCCAGCACCAGGTTGAGAATGCCGAACTGGTTCTGCGGGATCTGCCCCAAGGCCGGGTCTGCCGCGGAAATGATCGCGAACACCTCGGCGACGGTGACGAAAGAAACCTGTGGGCCACCGTACTCACGGGGGATGGCAATGCTGCCTAAACCGCTGCGGGTGAACTGTTCGATTTCCGACCATGGCAACTTGCGCTGCCGGTCACGTTTGGCTGCGTGAAGACGAGCTACTTGCGCCAGATCATGGGCGGCTTCGATGGCTTGTGCGTCGTTGCGCAAGACTTGCGCGGGCAACAACAGGGGGGCGATGTCCAGATCACTCTGAACGATTGCATCTGCCAGACTGGACATCAGTGCCGCTCCTTGGCTGCACGCAATGCCCTGGCGATCTGCACTGGGGTGATTGTGTTCCGGACCATACCTACCTCACATCTCATGGGATCGTCGCGGAGTGGCGACGAATAAAATCAAGAATGTCCGGTGGTCCGGTGCATATACCCTAAGCGCGTATAAAAAATTAATAAACTAACTTTTAGGAATATACATAGAAGGGTGTTCTAGAGAGGTCACCGCAATCCCTGTGGCGAGGGAGCTTGCTCCCGCTCGACTGCGCAGCAGTCGCAAACTGGCTAACGCATTTCAACTGGGAAAAATGCGATTTCAGATTTTGGGGTGCTTCGCACCCAGCGGGAGCAAGCTCCCTCGCCACAGGTTTGGTGTCATTTTTTGCGGGGCTCGGCCGCCATCAACATCTCCTTCGGCCGGGCCTTCAGATAGGGATTGGCGCAGCCAATCTTCAGCCAGCGCGGGGGTGCCCAACGCGAGTTGTTGCCCACGCGGTCGAGGATGCAATAGGTCACTTCCAGCCGCAGGTCTTCGCCGGCTTCGAGAATGATTGCCGGCGGTACCCAGACCTGAATCGGCTGGCCCACCTCGTCTGCCTTGAGCCGGGGCAGGTCCATGCGCACATCGCCCCAGCGCAGGGTGATTTCATCGTCGACGGCCATGTTCAGATAAGGTTCGATGGTCAGCGGTACGCCACGCTTGATCTGGTTCGGATTGACCCCTTGGCGGCGGATGGTTTCGGGGAGCCCCACCGGTGCCAGGCTTTGGTTTTCATCGCCGCACAGGGCTGGTAGCGGGCCACCAGGGCAATCCAGCTTGATCTGGACCCGCGTCGCCGGTGACAACGCAGGCCCTTGCCCCACCTGCATGACCTTGTAATGAATGCGTACGCTGCCGTTGGCAATGAAGCTTTCCGGCACGCGCAGGCCAATCACTTCACCGACGTCGTCGGCGTCCAGTACGCGGGAAGCGACGTAGCAGTTGTCCCAGAACAGTTCGATCAGGTCGCCAGCGTCCATGCCGGGGTAGGGCGCCACGTCGATCATGAGATGAGTCGCGGCAATCATGTTGACCCCGGCCTTGTGCGATTGCGCCAGGGTCGGGGCCGCAAGTTCGGGTGTGTTCGAAGTGCTTGTCATGGTTTTTCTCCTTGAAGCCTTGCAGCGAAGTTCCGTTTCTGAAAGTTCAAAGGCGCGCATTACCCGGCAACAAATCGGCTTGTTACTTGGAAGTTGGAAGTAAGCTGAAGTGCAAAGGTTGGCGCCTGTTGGCGACTAGATAAGAGTGCGCTTGAATAGGTGTCAATAGAGTTGGCTAGTTAAGTGTTGGATCACCTGTTATTCAGAATAATCCTACGTGCTGAAGTTAATATGCCGCAGCACGCTGTCGAACATGGCCACGATTTTAACCGCGCACTCATGATGCTGATGGCTGAGACTTGCGCGGCATCGGGCGCAGGGTTTAGCAAATCTTAGGTGAGAAAGACCTGTTGCAGGACATATATATGTACCGCACAAGGCATCCGATAAATTATCTAAGATGTAAGTGAAAAGAGTCGGTGGGAAGGGCGTTTGTTGGCAGGGTAGTTGTCACTTCCATCCATGGAAGTTAACAAGTAGTGAAGCGATGTTTCAGTGAGTGTTGTTCAGAAACTTGCTGAGGAACTGTTTTGTTCGTTCTTCTTTCGGGTTGGCAAACAGCGCTTTTGCTTCGCCTTGTTCAACGATCACACCCTTGTCGAAAAACACCACACGATTGGCCACATCCCGGGCAAAACCCATTTCATGCGTGACGATGACCATGGTGCGCTTCTCCTCGGCGAGACTGCGGATGGTCGCCAGCACTTCACCGACCAGTTCCGGATCGAGCGCCGAGGTCGGCTCATCGAACAGGATCACTTCCGGCTCCATCGCCAGCGCCCGGGCAATCGCCACGCGCTGTTGCTGACCACCGGAAAGGCGTCGCGGGTAAGCATCTTCCTTGCCCGCCAGGCCAACCCTGGCCAAGAGCTTTTTGCCCAGGACAACGGCTTCGGCGTGCGGGATCTTCTTCACGATGATCGGGCCTTCGATGACGTTTTCCAGAGCAGTGCGGTGCGGGAACAGGTTGAAGTTCTGGAACACGAAGCCGACGTGTTGGCGCAGGCGTCGTACCAGACCTTGCTGCTGGTTCAGCGGGCGGCTGCCATCGATCTCGATGTCGCCGACCTTGATCCGGCCGCTGGTGGGTTCTTCCAGAAAATTCAGGCACCGCAGGAACGTGGTCTTGCCCGAGCCGCTGGGCCCGATGATCGCCACGACCTCGCCTTCCTTCACTTCAAGATCGATGCCGTTGAGCACGACTTGACCCTTGAACTGCTTTGTCAGTTTTTCCACGACAATCATGGGTCAGGACTCCTGGTCGTGCCGATTGACCCGCGCTTCCAAGGTGTTCTGCAGGTGCGACAGCACCGTGGCCAGAATCCAGTAGATCAGCGCGGCGGCAAGATACATGGTGAAGACTTCGAAAGTCCGGGCGGTAATCAGCTGCGCCTGACGGAACAGTTCCGGCACCTGAATGGTGGCGGCCAGTGCCGTGTCCTTGACCAGCGAAATGAAGCTGTTGCCCAGCGGCGGCAAGGCCGTGCGCATCGCTTGCGGGATGATCGCCCGGCGCAGGGTTTGCGCGCGGGTCATGCCGATACTCGCGGCGGCTTCCCACTGACCGCGCTCGATGGAGCTGATCGCGGCACGCAGGATTTCGCAGGCGTAGGCCGCCATGTTCAGCGAGAAGCCGATCAGGGCGGCCGGCAGCGGATCAAGTTCGACACCCAGTTGCGGCAAGCCGTAATAGATCACGAACAGTTGCACCAGCAACGGCGTGCCGCGAAAGAACGACACGTAGATGCGGGCGATCCAGCTCACCAGCTTGAAGCGCGACAGGCGCATCAGTGCCAGGCCGAAACCCATCACCAGGCCGAAGAACATTCCGCCCAGGCTGAGGATCACTGTGTAGTACGCGCCCTTGAGCAGAAAGGGCGCGGAATCCAGTGCGAGTTGGAAAGCTTCTTCCATTATTGAGTGACGTCAGCGCTGAAGTATTTTTCCGAAAGCTTTTTCAGGGTGCCGTCGGCACGCAGCTCATCGAGGGCCTTGTTCACGGCTGCCAGCAGTTCCGGCTCACCTTTGCGCAGGGCAATACCGGCTTCCTGGCGGGAGAACGCTTGACCGGCAGCGACGGTTTTCGGTGCTTTCTTGGCGTATTCAAGCGCAGCCAGACGGTCGATCAGGATGGCGTCGGTACGGCCATTGTTCAGGTCGGCGAACTTGGTCGGATCATCGTCGTAGGTGCGCACGTCAGCACCCGGCACGTTGGCGCGGACCCACTGTTCGTAGTTGGTGCCCAGGCCTACGCCGACTTTCTTGCCGGACAGGTCAGCGGCAGTCTTGATGTTCAGCGCGGCTTCCTTGTCCTTCAGCACCAGCGCCTGAATCCCGGAGACGGTGTACGGTTCGGAGAAGTCATACTTCTTCTTGCGCTCGTCGGAGATGGTGACCTGATTGACCACTACGTCCAGGCGCTTGGATTCCAGAGCAGCAAGAATACCGTCCCACTTGGTTGGCTGAATCTTGGCTTTGACGCCCAGCTTTTTAGCCAGTGCTTCGGAGAGCTCGACTTCGAAGCCGGCCAGTTTGCCGTCGGCGTCAACGAAACTGAACGGTGGATAAGTGCCTTCCAGGCCGACGTTGATCACGCCAGCATCCTTGATTTTTTGCAGTTGCTCACCGGCAACGGCCTGGCCGAGCAAACCAGCGCTCAGCGCCAGGCCCAGCGAACCAACCAGCAGGTTTCGACGTAGTGCGGAAAAATTCATGACAAGCCCCTGTGTTTTCTTATGGAAGACGCTTTAGGAATGTTGGCAAATCCGGGATTTGGACGACTGCGATATCCTGCCCTAAAGCAGCATATGCGTCTCGCTGCAAATTCGCCTGCGGCGCGACTATATGATGATGCCTATAGATTGGAAAATACTAAATATTGATCTATTTATACCTTAATAGAATATGCGGTGGACGCAACCCCTGTGGCGAGGAGCTTCTGTGGCGAGGGGGCTTGCCCCCGTTCGGCTGCGCAGCAGTCGTCAGACTGACTCCATATGACTTGAAGGCGCCGGGGGTCGCTTCGCAACCCAACGGGGGCAAGCCCCCTCGCCACAGGCAACCCCCCTTATCACAGGGGAACTTAGAACGCCGAGGTATACGCAAACAACGCCGGTGCCCCACCGGTGTGCAGGAAGATAATCGGCCCCTCGTCGAAGCGTCCGCGTCCGATCCCGTCCAGCAACCCGGCCATGGCCTTGCCGGTATACACCGGGTCCAGCAGCAAGCCTTCCTGACTCGCCAGCAGCTTCACGGCTGCCAGTGTTCCAGCATTCGGCTCGCCATAGCGCGGCCCGAAATATTCGTCCCACAGTTCAATTTTGAAACTCGCTGGCAGCTGCACGCCGAGCAGTTCGGCCGTACGTTCGGCGAGCCCCTGGACTTTCGGTCGCTGGTCTTCATCACTACGGGAAACCGTGACGCCAATCACTGGCAAATCCGGCAGTGCTTCACTCAGCGCCAACGCCAGACCGCTGTGGGTTCCGGCGCTGCCCGAGGCCAGGACCACGGCGGCGAAATTCAAACCGGTATCCTTGATCTGCTCGGCCAGTTCCAGCCCGGCGCGCACATAACCCAACGCGCCCAGCGCATTCGAGCCACCAATCGGCACCAGGTACGGCTTCTTGCCGTTGTTGCGCAGGCGATCGGCCAGGGCTTGCAATTGCTCGTCGGCGTTGTCGAGGTTTTCCACCAGCTCGACCTTGGTATCGAACAGGTCCAGCAACAGGCGATTGCCATTGCCGAGATAATTGGCGTCGTCGGTGCCCAAAGGGTTTTCCAGCAGCGCGACGCAAGCCAGGCCCAGTTTGGCGGCAATGGCCGCGGTCTGGCGCACGTGGTTGGACTGGAGCGCTCCTGCGGTGATGAGCGTGTCGGCGCCTTGTGCCAGTGCATCGGCGGCGAGGTATTCGAGCTTGCGCAGTTTGTTGCCGCCCATGGCCAGTGGCGTCAGGTCATCGCGTTTGACGTACACATCGCGGCCCAGCCAGGTCGACAAGCGTTCAAGTTTTTCCAGGGCGGTGGGGTGGCCAAGTAAATCGAGACGGTTAAAGCGAGCGAGCTGTTGTTTGATCATGGGTCCGTACTGGCGGAGAAAGATGAAAGGACTATAGGCACGCCCATTTGCCTGGGCAACCGCCAATCGCTTATAGCCAAAGATTCTTAGCTCTGCACAATTGGTTCTTAATTCGGCCTCAAGACCTTGCCGTAAAGTAAACGCCGTCAGCGCGGCCAGACAGTCCGGCCGCCCGTGAGGAGTTTTTACCGTGAGCGAGCGTTCCAGTCATTGGCAACTGCAGACCATCGTCAGCCAACTGCGCACGGCGCGTTCGCAGTGGCGCGCACAAAATGGCCGTGCCAGCACCGAGCAGGGCGGGCGCGAATTGCCTTCCCGAGCGGCCATGGCGGAGATTCTTGAAGCGCTCTGCGGGGCATTGTTCCCGATGCGCCTGGGGCCGGTGGATTTGCGCGAAGAGAGTGAAGACTTCTACGTCGGCCACACCCTCGATGTGGCGTTGAACGCGCTGTTGGCCCAGGCACGACTCGAATTGCACTATGCCGCGCGCCACAGTCAGCAGGCGGAGGCGGACATCGAGGCGAAAACCATTCAGATCATTCAGGACTTCGCGCTCGCTCTGCCGGGGCTGCGCAGTTTGCTGGACAGCGATGTGCTGGCGGCCTATCACGGCGACCCGGCGGCACGCAGTGTCGATGAAGTGTTGCTTTGCTATCCGGGCATCCTGGCGGTGATTCACCATCGCCTGGCGCACCATTTGTACCGCGCCGGGTTGCCGTTGCTGGCGCGGATCAGCTCCGAAATCGCCCACTCGGCCACCGGCATCGACATTCACCCTGGCGCGCAGATTGGTCGCAGCTTCTTCATCGATCACGGGACAGGCGTGGTGATCGGCGAGACTGCGATTATCGGCGAGCGCGTGCGGATTTATCAGGCGGTCACGCTGGGCGCCAAGCGCTTCCCGTCTGATGAAGACGGTCAGTTGCAGAAGGGCCATCCGCGGCACCCGATTGTCGAGGATGATGTGGTGATTTATGCCGGGGCGACGATTCTGGGGCGGATCACCATCGGCAAGGGTTCGACCATTGGCGGCAACGTGTGGCTGACCCGCAGCGTGCCGGCGGGTTGCAACCTGACGCAGGCGAATTTGCAGCATGATGACGGGACGCAGAAGTAGGCCTTTGAATCTCCGTTGACTGCACTGGCCTCTTCGCGAGCAGGCTCGCTCCCACAATGGATCTCTGGTGCACACAACGTTGTGACCGACCAGGAACCCTGTGGGAGCGAGCCTGCTCGCGAAGCTTTTAAATCCTGCTTATTTCCTCCCTTGAGCTAGCGTACAAACCGTACCGCCGAGCCCAGGGATTAGTCCTTAGCCCCCTATTCATGTTTAACTTGAACGTTCATTCAAGTTAAATCGGCAGTTCGCTGCCCGCTCACAACAGGAGGCTTGCCTTTGCTGAGTCTGATTTCTACAGCCAAGTTTTACCCCGTCGAGGTGCACGTTTCATGAGTGCATCGTCTATCCCACCCAGCGGCCTGGTCCGCATGAATCCGCCGGTGTTCTACTTCTCGGCGAGCTTCATTTTGCTCTTCGGCATTGTCGTCATCGCCATGCCCGAGCAAGCCGGTGCCTGGTTGCTGGCAGCGCAAAACTGGGCGGCCAATACGGTCGGCTGGTACTACATGCTCGCGATGACCCTGTATCTGGTCTTCGTGGTGGTCACCGCCTTGTCCGGCTACGGCAAGATCAAGCTCGGTGCCGACCACGACGAACCCGAATTCAGTTACCTGTCCTGGGCCGGCATGTTGTTCGCCGCCGGGATCAGCATCACGCTGTTTTTCTTTTGCGTGTCCGAGCCGCTAACGCATTTGGCGCAACCGCCTCAAGGCACGGCCGGTACACCGGAGGCTGCGCGTCAGGCGATGCAGATTCTGTTTCTGCACTGGGGCCTGCACGGCTGGGGCGTGTTCGCTTTTGTCGGCATGGCGCTGGCCTACTTCGCCTACCGGCACAACCTGCCACTGGCCTTGCGTTCGGCGCTGTATCCGCTGATCGGCAAGCGCATCAACGGTCCCATCGGTTATGCGGTGGACGGCTTCGGCATCATCGCCACGGTGTTCGGCCTCGGTGCCGACATGGGCTTCGGTGTGCTGCACCTCAACTCCGGGCTGGACTACCTGTTTGGCATCGCTCACACCCAGTGGATACAGGTCGGCCTGATCACGCTGATGATGGGCGCGGCGATCATCGTCGCGGTGTCCGGTGTCGATAAAGGCGTGCGGGTGATGTCCGACATCAACATGCTGCTGGCCTGCGCGCTGCTGCTGTTCGTGTTGTTTGCCGGCCCCACGCAGCACCTGCTGAACACGCTGATCCAGAACATCGGCGACTACCTCGGCGCCTTGCCGATGAAGAGTTTCGACCTGTACGCCTACGACAAACCCAGCGACTGGCTGGGCGGCTGGACGGTGTTTTACTGGGCCTGGTGGATCGCATGGTCACCGTTCGTGGGCCTGTTTATCGCGCGGATTTCCCGTGGCCGCACGATCCGCGAATTCGTCTTCGGCGTGTTGCTGATCCCGCTCGGTTTCACCCTGGCGTGGATGTCGATCTTCGGCAACAGCGCCATCGATCAAGTGCTCAACCATGGCATGAGCGCGCTCGGCATGTCGGCCATCGACAACCCGTCGATGACCCTCTACTTGCTGCTGGAAACCTATCCGTGGAGCAAAACGGTGATCGCCGTGACGGTGTTCATCAGCTTCGTGTTCTTCGTCACCTCGGCCGACTCCGGCACGGTGGTGCTGTCGACGTTGTCCGCCAAGGGCGGCAACCCGGATGAAGACGGGCCGAAATGGCTGCGGGTGTTCTGGGGCGCGATGACCGCGCTGGTGACCAGTGCGCTGTTGTTCTCCGGCAGCATCGATGCGTTGAAGTCGGCGGTGGTGCTGACCTCGCTGCCGTTCTCGCTGATCTTGCTGTTGATGATGTGGGGGCTGCACAAGGCGTTCTACCTGGAGTCGCAGAAGCAGATCGCGCAACTGCATTCCCTGGCGCCGGTGGCCGGCTCACGGCGCGGCGGCTGGCGTCAGCGCCTGAGTCAGGCGGTGCACTTCCCGTCCCGGGATGAGGTGTACCGTTTTCTCGATACGACGGTGCGCCCGGCGATCGAGGAAGTGTCGGCGGTGTTCGTCGAGAAGGGTTTGAACGTGATCACCCAACCGGACCCGGTCAACGACAGCGTCAGCCTGGAAATCGGTCACGGTGAAGAGCATCCGTTCATTTATCAGGTGCAGATGCGCGGTTACTTCACGCCATCCTTTGCCCGTGGCGGCATGGGCTCCAAGCAGCTCAACAACCGTCGTTACTACCGGGCAGAGGTGCATTTGAGCGAGGGCAGTCAGGATTACGATCTGGTGGGTTACACCAAGGATCAGATCATCAACGACATCCTTGACCAGTACGAACGGCATCTGCAGTTTTTGCATTTGGTGCGTTAGTAACGCGGGGTCTGTCTTCAGGCCTCTGCGCTCAACACCATGAACAGCACCAGCGCCGCCACCGGCACACTGAACACCACCGTGCCAATCCCCAGCTCCGAGCTCAAGGACTGGCCGGCAGTGACCACGCCGATGGCGCCGTTGATCACCGTCAGCGCCAGCCACAGGACCACGAAGCAGTAGGTCAGGGTCTGGCGGCTGAAGCCGACTTTCTCGCCGATGAACAGCATCATGGCGAGGAGGGCCAGGCCGAAGGTGATGATGATGGCTGTGTGCATGGTGAGGTCCATCCTTCAGATTTTTGTTGCCTGATCGGCCGCCTTCGCGAGCAGGCTCGCTCCCACATTAGACCTCGATCTCATGTGGGAGCGAGCCTGCTCGCGAAAGGGTCACTATGGTCTCGGATTGAGCATAGTTAAACCAACCCACCATTAGCGCGCAAAATCTGTCCATTGACCCAGGCCGAATCCGGCCCCACCAGAAACGACACCACCCGAGCAATATCCTCCGGCTGGCCCAGGCGTTCCAGTGGAGGCATCTTCGCGAAACTTTGAATCTGCTCCTCACTCTTGCCATGCAAAAACAGCTCGGTGGCCACCGGCCCCGGCGCCACGGCATTCACGGTGATGTTGCGTCCGCGCATTTCCTTGGCAAACACCTGGGTCAGCGATTCCACCGCCGCTTTGCTGGCGATGTACACCGCGTAACCCGGCAAGTTAAGGCCGACCGTGCTGCTGGAAAAATTGACGATCCGCCCGCCGTTGTTCAAGCGCGTCGCCGCTTCACGCAAGGTGTTGAACGTGCCGCGTGCGTGAATGTTGAACGTCTGTTCGAACAATTCATCGGTGTGCTGCGCCAGCGGCAGCACCTTGAGGATGCCGGCGTTGTTGACCAGCGCATCGACTTTCCCCAGTTGTGTTTCGGTCTCGTCGAACATCCGGCGCACGTCGTCGGCGTTGGCCACGTCAGCCTTGATCGCTATGGCTTGATGGCCGGCCTGACGCAACTCCACCACCAGGGCCGACGCTTCAGTGGCGCTGCTGGCGTAATTGATCGCGACGGCGAAACCGTCGCTGGCCAATTGTCTGGCGATTACAGCGCCGATGCCGCGCGAGGCGCCGGTGACGATGGCAACTTTCTGAGTAGCAGTCATGGTGTTGATTCCTGATGAGGGGGCTCGGTGTGAAGCCAGATTCACATGTTTACTCAGGCCGATAAATGCACGAGAGTTGCCTTGACTGTTCAATAATCGCCAACAATCGGAGGCTGCGTGGATCAAGTCAAAGCGATGAAGGTGTTCGTGCGCATTTACGAGCGCAGCAGCTTCACCCTGGCGGCCGAAGACCTGAACCTGCCGCGTGCCACGTTGACGCATACCCTGAACCAGTTCGAAGCCTGGCTCGGCACGCGGTTGCTGGAGCGTAGTACGCGCAAGGTGCGCCCGACGCTGGACGGCGAGGCGTATTACCTGCGTTGCGTGCAACTGCTGGCGGAACTGGAAGAGGCTGAACTGGCGTTTCGTGGCTGTGCACCGAAAGGCCGGTTGCGCGTCGACCTGCACGGCACGCTGGCGAAAAGTTTTGTGATCCCCGCATTGCCGCAGTTCATGGAACGCTATCCGCAGATCGAACTGTCCATCAGCGAGTCCGACCGCTTTGTCGACTTGATCGCCGAAGGCGTCGACTGTGTACTGCGCGCGGGTACGTTGAGTGATTCGGCACTGATCGGAAAACGCATCGCCAACCTGCGCCAGATCACCTGCGCCAGCCCCGCGTATTTGCGCAAATTCGGCGAACCAAAAACCCTCGACGACCTCAAGCATCACCGCGCGGTGAACTACGTCTCGCGCACCAGCGCCAAGTTGTTTCCGTTCGAATTCATGGTGAATGGCGAACTCAAGGAAGTCGCCATCGACGGCGCGCTGTCAGTGTTCGGCGCGCAAATCTACGCCGCCTCCGCCATTGCCGGGCTCGGGCTGATCCAGTGCCCGCATTACCGGATGGAAACCCAGATTGCCCAAGGGCTGGTGCAGGAAGTCCTCACCGACACACCACCCCCGCCGATGCCGGTATCGGTGCTGTATCCGCATAACCGCCACATGTCGCCACGGGTTCGGGTGTTTGTGGATTGGTTGGGGGAGGTGTTTGCGGGGGCGAGGTAGCCGGTGGTCTACGGCCACTCTTACCGGCTTGCATTCTGTTAATATTTATCAGAGTGTGTATCGTGTGTATAAATCCTGTGGTCATCGCGTAATGTGCTCGGCAGATGCTGCCCACAAGGACGAAGGTGATGCGAAGTCGGGAAATGATCAGGATGATCGAGGAGGATGGTTGGTATCTGGTGGTCGTCAAAGGCAGCCACCATCAGTACAAGCATTTGTATAAGCCAGGCAGGGTAACGATCAAGCACCCTGATTCGGATCTTCCAAAAGGGACGATCAACAGCATATTGAAACAGGCGGGTCTGAAATGAGGCCCGACATCGGAAACGAGAGCCTCAAAGAGGCCACATCACAGGAAGGACTCACCGAAATGAAATTCCCGGTCGTTCTGCACAAGGATGCCGACTCAGAATACGGAGTGATTATCCCGGACGTGCCGGGTTGTTTCTCCGCTGGCGCTACGGTGGCGCAGGCATTTGAAAACGTGAAGGAGGCGTTGGCGTTGCACTATGAAGGCCTGGTCGCCGATGGTGACCCATTGCCTCTGGTGCGAGAGATTGATGCTCATCTGGATAACCCCGATTACGCGGGCGGAGTGTGGGGGGTGGTCGAGTTCGATATCACGCCGTACTTCGGCAAGTCAGTGCGCTTTAATGCCACGCTTCCAGAGCAGTTGCTTGAGCGTATCGACCAGACGGTCAGGCGAGATCAGCGATACAGCTCAAGATCCGGGTTTTTAGCAGCTGCCGCGTTGCGTGAGTTGTCGGCATAAAGTGGGTCAGATTAAAAATCTGTGAAACGTTTCAGCATTTTCTCGAGTCCGAGGTTTATCGGCGTTTGTCTGGGCGTATGCTGGGCAACTTGCGAAGCAGTCGATACCACATTCAAGACCGACAAGAGAGGATTCGATGACCTACACCGCTGCCGAAAACCGCTACGATTCCATCCCTTACCGCCGCGTGGGTCGCAGCGGTCTGGTGCTGCCGGCACTGTCCCTGGGCCTGTGGCACAACTTCGGTGACAGCACGCCGATCGATACCCAGCGCGCGTTGTTGCGCACCGCGTTCGACCTGGGCATCAACCACTTCGACCTGGCCAACAACTATGGCCCGCCGTACGGCAGTGCCGAGATCAACTTCGGTCGTTTGCTGCGTGAAGACTTCAAGCAGTATCGCGATGAGTTGATCATCTCCAGCAAAGCCGGTTGGGACATGTGGCCTGGCCCTTACGGGCAGGGCGGCGGTTCGCGTAAATACGTGCTCGCCAGCCTGGATCAAAGCCTGCAGCGCCTGGGCCTGGATTACGTGGACATTTTCTATTCGCACCGTTTCGACCCGGACACTCCGCTGGAAGAAACCGCCAGCGCACTGGCCACCGCTGTGCAACAAGGCAAGGCGTTGTACATCGGGATTTCGTCGTATTCCGGGGTGAAGACCCGTGAAATGGCGGCACTGTTGAAAGAGTGGAAAGTACCGTTGCTGATTCACCAGCCGGCCTACAACCTGCTCAATCGCTGGGTTGAAAAGGACCTGCTGGACGTCACCGACGAACTCGGCACTGGCGTGATTGCTTTCACGCCGTTGGCGCAGGGGCTGCTGACCGATAAATACCTTAATGGCATTCCGAAGGATGCGCGGGTCAATCGTCCGGGCGGTGGTTCGTTGCAGTCCTCGCACCTGTCTGAGGCCAACATTGCGCATGTGCGAGGGCTCAATGAGATAGCCAAGCGCCGTGGGCAGAGTCTGGCGCAACTGGCATTGGCCTGGACGCTGCGCGATCCGCGGGTGACCTCGGCGCTGATCGGCGCGAGCCGGCCGGAGCAGATTATCGAGAACGTCGGGGCGTTGAAGAATTTGAGCTTTAGCGCAGAAGAATTGGCGGAGATTGACCGGTTTGCCCAGGAAGGCGGGATCAATCTTTGGGAGAAGCCTTCGACGGCTGAGTAAGCGATTGGCGCCGGACTATTCGGCGCCTGTTAGATAGCTTTCGCGAGCAGGCTCGCTCCCACAGTGGATGGGTGGTGGCCACACACTTTGTGGACAACCACTAACCCTGTGGGAGCGAGCCTGCTCGCGAAGGGGCCCTGACAAACACAGAACTATTCAGGGATCACCGGAAAAACGGCACATCCCCCAACACCGTCGCTCGCTGCATCACCCGCCGCGCCGGCCGGTAATCGTCCACCGCGTAATGCTGGGTCACGCGGTTATCCCAAAACGCCACGTCATCCTTCTGCCAGCGCCAGCGAATGGTAAATTCCGGCCGCGTTGCGTGGGCGAACAACAACTTCAAAATCGCTTCACTCTCGGTTTCCGACAGCTCATTGATCCTCGACGTGAAGCCTTCGTTGACGAACAACGAGCGGCGTCCGCTCACCGGGTGTGTGCGAATCACCGGGTGCGACAGCGGCGGATTCTTGCGTCGCGCTTCTTCCCACTGAGCCAGCGCTTCTGGTGTGTTGCCATAACGCTCCAATGGAAACGAACGGGTGAAGTCGTGGGTCGCCGTCAGCCCTTCGAGCAAGCTTTTCATCGGTGCCGACAACGCTTCATACGCGGCAATCCCGCTGGCCCACAACGTGTCGCCACCAAACTCCGGCAGCAGCTTGGCGCTGAGCACCGCGCCCATGGCCGGGGTCGGCAGGAAGGTCACGTCGGTGTGCCAGATCGCGTTGTCACGCACGTCGGTGACGGCGGTATCGAGGATCAATACTTCTGGTTGTTGCGGCACATTCGGGTAGATCGGGTGGATGTGCAGGTCACCGAAATTGGCGGCGAATCGTGCCTGCTGTTGTGGGGTGATCGGCTGCTCACGGAAGAACAGCACTTGATGTTTGAGCAGCGCCTGTTCGATGGCGTTGCGTTGCTCCGGGGTCAGCGGCTGGCTGATGTCGACGCCGCTGATCTGTGCGCCGAGGGCGTAGCTTAAAGGAACGATGGTCAACTGGCTCATGGTGGTTCTCTTCGAATTCGGGGGTCGTGCTTTGTGTGGGAGCGAGCCTGCTCGCGAAAGCGGTGGATCAGTTGCAGCAGCTTTGGCTGACACTCAGCATTCGCGAGCAGGCTCGCTCCCACAGGGTTTTTCACCACGCAATGGTTCAGTGAGCCTGGCCGTGCCACGGCACCAGTTTGCGTTGCAGGGCGCGCAGGCCCATTTCCATGGCGAAGGCAATCAGTGCAATCACCAGAATCCCCAGTACCACCACGTCGGTGACCAGGAACTGCGCGGCCGACTGCACCATGAAGCCCAACCCGCTGGTGGCGGCGATCAATTCGGCGGCGACCAGCGTCGACCAGCCCACCCCCAGGCCAATGCGCACGCCAGTCAAAATGTCCGGCAAGGCACTCGGCAGAATCACATGACGAATCAACTGCGCCCTAGTAGCGCCCAACGATTGCGCCGCCCGTAATTTGGCCGGGTCAACGGTGCGCACACCGGTGGCGGTGGCGATGGCAATCGGGGCGAAAATCGCCAGGTAGATCAGCAACACCTTCGACAGCTCACCAATGCCGCACCAGATCACGATCAGCGGCAAATAGGCCAGCGGTGGAATCGGGCGGTAGAACTCGATCAGCGGGTCAAGAATGCCGCGCGCGATGCGGTTATGGCCGATGGCGATGCCGACTGGCACCGCCGTCAACACGGCAAAGCCCAGGCCCAGGCCGATTCGGCTGAGGCTCGCGCCCAAGTGTTGCCACAACGTCGAATCCATATAGCCGCTGGTCACCAGCAGCCAGCCTTTTTGCAGCACGGCGGACGGCGGCGGCAGGAACAGCGGCTCGATCATTCCCGTGGCGGTGACGGCCCACCAGAGAGCAACGAGGGCAACCAGCGTCAGTACGCTGATCCAGCGAGTGCTCAAACTGCGGCGAACCGGAATCACGGTCGAACCGGGTTTCACCGCGATGGCCGGAATTTGATAGCTGCTCATGCGCGCTCCTGCCGCGTGGCGGCGCTGCGTTGGGAGAACACTTTGGCGAGTACGTGTTCGCGGGTTTCGATAAAACGAGGGTCGGACTTGATGGCTCGGGCGGATTCACCGGCGGCATAACGCTGGCCGAAATCCAGACTCAGACGCTCAACGATTTGCCCCGGGTTCGGCGCCAGCAGAATCAGGTCGGTGGCGAGGAACACGGCCTCTTCAATGTCATGGGTAATCAGGAATACGGGTTTGGCGGTGCGTTGCCAGACTTGCAGCAGCAACTCTTGCATCTGCTCGCGGGTGAAGGCGTCGAGGGCGCCGAAGGGCTCGTCCATGAGCAAGACACGAGGATCGGCAGCCAAGGCGCGGGCGAGGCCGACACGTTGCTTCTGGCCGCCCGAGAGCTGCCAGATACGACGGTTTTCGAAACCGGTCAGGTCGACCAGCGCGAGCATTTCCCGGGCGCGGATTTCACGTTTTTCCCGGGAGACACCGGCCAGTTCAAGTCCGAATCCGGCGTTGGCCAGCACGTCCTGCCAAGGCAGTAATGCATCGTCTTGAAACACCACGCCACGCTCGGCGCTCGGGCCCTTGACCGGCACGCCGTCGAGGGTGATACGCCCGGCGCTCGGTTCGACAAAACCGGCAATCAGGTTCAACAGCGAAGTCTTGCCACTGCCGGACGGGCCGAGGGCGACCAGCAATTGCTGGGGCCCAAGACTCAGGGAAATATCCGCCAGTACCGGTTCCGGACTGCCGGGGTACTGTGCGCTGATGCGCTCCAGCTGTAGCAAGGCCATCGCAGTGAACTCCCGATCAGTTGGTGATGAACTTGGCGCTGACGTACGGGGCGTAATCCGGCAGCACGGCTTCGACCTTGCCTTGTTCCTTGAGGAACGTGGCGGTGTCGGTGATGGCCTTGGTGGTCGGCGCGCCGAGGGTGATCACTTGATCAGCCGCCAGCGGGTAGACGTTGCCTTGCAGCAGCAACGGAATATCGCTGGCCTTGGCACCGGAGAGTTTCACCAGTTTGTCGACGTTGGATTGATTGGCGAGCCAGGCTTTCGGGTCTTTGCGGTAGTCGGCGTAGGCGTCCAGGGTCACTTTGGCGAACGCGGTGACGATTTCCGGGTGCTTCTCGGCGAAGTCTTTGCGCACGATCCAGGCATCAAACGTCGGCGCGCCGAACTTGGCCAGTTCACCCGAAGTGATCAGCACTTTGCCGTTTTCCTTGGCCACGCCCAGGGCTGGGTCCCAGACGTAGGTGGCGTCGATGTCACCGCGTTTCCACGCGGCAATGATCGCGGGCGGGGCGAGGTTGAGCACGGTGACTTTCGACGGGTCGATGTTCCAGTGCTTCAGCGCAGCCAGCAGGCTGTAGTGACCGGTGGACACGAAGGGCACGGCGATTTTCTTGCCGATCAGGTCTTGTGGCGTCTTGATCCCGGAACCGTCGCGAGCGACGAGGGCTTCGGCGGCACCGATCTGGGTGGCGATGAGGAAGGTTTCGACCGGGACTTTGCGGGTGATCGCGGCGGTCAGGGGGCTGGAACCGAGGTAGCCGATCTGCACGTCGCCGGAGGCAATGGCGGCAATGATGTCGGCGCCGTTGTCGAATTTGCGCCAGTCGATTTTGGCGTTGGTGGCTTTTTCGTAGGCGCCGTCGGCCTGGGCAACTTTCGCCGGGTCCACGGTGGTCTGGTAAGCGACGGTAACGTCAGCCGCCTGGGCAAAGAAGCTCGCTGCAGCCAGAGAGGCGGCCGCCAGGAGGCGAAGAGGGAAATGCAGTTTCATTGGGAAGCTCCTTGTCAGGCGACCGAGAGTCGGCGTGAAAGGAGACTAAATGATCTAAGAATCCGAAAATAAATAACTTTTTCGAATTAGCTTATGTGTGGAAAATACTAAAAGCGACCGCTTCGCGGTCATCGCGAGCAGGCTCGCTCCCACCTTGGATCTGCGGCGTGACTCACACTTTGTGAACACCCTAGATCCCTGTGGGAGCGAGCCTGCTCGCGATAAGGTCCGCAGGACCTTCCGGGGTCAGTTACTGATCGCCAGAATACTCGCCTGATACGACCCGACAAACACATCGAAATCGCCGACTTCGTTCTGCTCCAGCTCAACCTGAGCCGCCAGCGACGAACGCGCCAGGGTTTCAAATTTCGCCTGGTCTTCGACACTCAACGGCTCACTGCGGAAATACTCCGCATGCGCGCGGCTCTGACGCAGAGAGAACTGAGCAAAGCTTTCCTTGTGCTCGGCCATCGCCGCCAGCACCTGGGCAGAAGGCGTCAGGGACGGATCCCTGACCTTGGCCAACTGAACATCCAGCGCCTTGCTATGAGCATCGCCACCGTGGCTCTGATCGAGCATCGCGGCCAACGGAGCGATCTGCTCCAGCAACTCGCTGGCCCACTCTTTGAGGTCCACCGGCTGCCCGTCGCGGTGCAATTGCAGACCCGGACGGCGACCTTCCTTGACCACACTGAGGAAGTTCGAGGTGGCGTTGCTGCAGGATGTATTGGTCAGCAGCGGGCTGTCGTTCAACGCGCAATACAGCAGGAACGCGTCGAGGAAGCGCGACTCGGTGAGGTCGATGCCCATCGGCAGGAACGGATTGATGTCCAGGCAACGCACTTCAACGTACTGAATGCCACGGGCCACCAACGCCTGAATCGGCCGTTCGCCGGTGTAGGTCACGCGTTTCGGGCGAATGTTGGAGTAGTACTCGTTTTCGATCTGCAGGATGTTGGTGTTGAGCTGAACCCACTCACCGTCCTTGTGCGTGCCGACTTCAACGTACGGCGCATACGGCGTGGCGACCGCTTTGCGCAGGCTGTCGGTGTAGCTCGACAGGTCGTTGTAGCACGGCGTCAGACCGGCCTGGGCGTTGCTCTGGTAACCCAGGTCGCTCATGCGCAGGCTGGTGGCGTACGGCAGGTACAAGGTGTCCGGGTCCAGTTGTTCCAACTGGTGCGAACGACCGCGCAGGAAGCCGGCGTCCAGCGCTGGCGAGGCGCCAAACAGGTACATCAGCAGCCAGCTGTAGCGGCGGAAGTTACGGATCAGCGCGATGTAGGCCGAGGACTGATAGTCGCGGTCGGTGCCGACAAAGCCTTCCGATTCCTTGAGCAGCGGCCAGAGCTTTTCCGGCAGGGAAAAGTTGTAGTGAATCCCGGCGATGCACTGCATGGTCTTGCCGTACCGCAGGGCCAGGCCCTTGCGATAGACGTACTTGAGCTGACCGATGTTGGACGTGCCGTAATAGGCGATCGGGATGTCTTCCTCGGCCGGCAACGGGCACGGCATCGAGGGGCTCCACAGAAACTCGTTGCCGAGCTTGCTGTAGGCAAAGCGATGGATCTTGTCCAGGCTCGCCAGCGTATCCGCCGGATCGGGCAGGGCGGGCGTGATGAACTCCAGCAGCGACTCGGAATAGTCGGTGGTGATTTGTTCGTTGGTCAGCGCGGAACCCAATTCTTCCGGGTGCGGCGTTTGCGCCAGGCGACCTTCGCCGGTCACGCGCAGGCATTCACGTTCGATGCCGTGAAGGCACTGTTCGAGCAGAGAGAGGTTAGCGCGCTCGCCAAGCAGGGCCAGGCGGCGGTTGAGAAGTTCGCTCAAGTTGGATTCCTTCACGCGTCAGTCGCCCCAATATGGGGGTGGGCAAGACGGTCTACAAGGGTGAAGTTAAAACTGGCGTTTTCGCCTGGTTTTGGATCGGCGCAATCCCTGTGGGAGCGAGCCTGCTCGCGAAGAGGGAGTGTCAGTCAACATTGATGTTGTCTGATACACCGCCTTCGCGAGCAGGCTCGCTCCCACAGGAAACTTCGGCGCTGCGGTCACAGCGCTGAAATTAACTCAAATTGATGACGAGTAGCTACAGGACAGCGAACGTGCCTTGCGCTTTTGCGACCAGTTTGTCGCCTTGCATCACATCGGCCTCGACCACCAGTGTGCGGCGGCCCGGGTGGATCACTCGCGCCGTGCACATCACTTCACCGTCCGAGACGGCGCGAATGTAGTTGATCTTGCATTCGATGGTCGCGCTCTGCTGGTCAAAGCCATGAGTGCTGGAACAGGCCAGCCCCATGGCAATGTCCACCAGACTGAACAAGGCCCCGCCGTGCAGCTTGCCAGCGCGATTGCGCAGCTCTGGCTCAAGCACTAGGGCGACGTGCGCCACCCCGGTTTCCAGGCTGTGCAAGCGACACCCCAGCAGCTTGAAAAAGGCGCTTTCGGTGTACCCGGCAGGGATGTCCATCAGCGTTTTTTCAACTGCTTGGCGTTGGCGAACAGCGAAGCCATAGCGTTGTTGGCCGGGGCCGCTGCCGTGGTTTCCTTGCGCGGTGCAGTGTTCTGGGACTGGCGTGGTGCCGACCCCGGACGTGCGCCGCGAGCGCCGTCGATTTTCTCGCCCGGGGTGTCGCTCATGCGCATCGACAGGCCTACGCGTTTGCGCGGGATGTCGACTTCCATGACCTTCACCTTCACCACATCACCGGCCTTCACTGCTTCACGTGGGTCCTTGATGAACTTCTCCGAAAGCGCAGAGATGTGCACCAAACCATCCTGATGCACGCCGATGTCGACGAACGCGCCGAAGTTGGTCACGTTGGTCACGACGCCTTCGAGGATCATGCCCAGTTCGAGGTCCTTGAGGTCTTCGACGCCTTCCTGGAACTCGGCGGTCTTGAACTCTGGACGCGGGTCACGACCCGGTTTTTCCAGCTCTTGCAGGATGTCGGTGACCGTTGGCAGACCGAAAGTTTCGTCGGTGTACTTCTTCGGATCGAGACGCTTGAGGAAGCTGGCGTCGCCGATCAGCGAGCGGATGTCACGGTCGGTTTCGGCGGCAATGCGCTGCACCAGCGGATAGGCTTCCGGGTGAACGGCCGACGAATCCAGTGGGTTGTCGCCGTTCATCACGCGCAGGAAGCCTGCGGCCTGCTCGAAGGTTTTTTCGCCCAGGCGCGCGACTTTCTTCAACGCGGCGCGGGTTTTGAAGGCGCCGTGTTCGTCACGGTGGCTGACGATGTTCTGCGCCAGGGTCGCGTTGAGGCCGGAGATGCGAGCCAGCAGCGCCACGGAGGCGGTATTGACGTCGACGCCCACGGCGTTCACGCAGTCTTCGACCACCGCGTCCAGGCCACGGGCCAGTTTCAGTTGCGACACATCGTGCTGGTACTGGCCGACGCCGATGGATTTCGGATCGATCTTCACCAGCTCAGCCAGTGGATCCTGCAAGCGACGGGCAATCGACACCGCGCCACGGATCGATACGTCCAGATCCGGGAATTCCTTGGAAGCCAGTTCCGACGCCGAGTAAACCGATGCGCCAGCCTCGGAGACCATGACCTTGGTCATTTTCATCGCCGGGTATTTTTTGATCAGTTCAGCGGCCAGCTTGTCGGTTTCGCGGCTGGCGGTGCCGTTGCCGATGGCGATCAGGTCGACCGAATGTTTGGCGCACAGGGCGGCAAGAACGGCGAGGGTCTGATCCCACTTGTTGTGCGGCACGTGCGGGTAAACCGTGGCGTGATCCAGCAGCTTGCCGGTGGCGTCGACCACGGCGACCTTGCAACCGGTGCGCAGGCCCGGGTCGAGACCCAGTGTGGCGCGCGGGCCGGCCGGAGCCGACAGCAGCAAGTCGTGCAGGTTGTGCGCGAACACGTTGATCGCTTCGGTTTCCGCGCCATCGCGCAGTTCACCCAGCAAATCGGTTTCGAGGTGGGTGTAGAGCTTGACCTTCCAGGTCCAGCGCACCACTTCGCCCAGCCATTTGTCGGCGGCGCGGTTCTGGTTCTGAATGCCGAATTGCTGGCCGATCATGCCTTCGCACGGGTGCATGGTGCCCGGCAACTCGTCGCCGACTTTCAGCGCCGAACTCAGAATACCTTCGTTACGGCCACGGAAAATGGCGAGCGCGCGGTGCGATGGCATGCTTTTCAGCGGTTCGTCGTGTTCGAAATAGTCGCGGAACTTGGCGCCTTCCTCTTCCTTGCCGGCAATGACGCGGGCACTGAGGGTGGCTTCCTGCTTCAGGTAGCTGCGCAGTTTGTCCAGCAAACCGGCGTCTTCGGCGAAGCGTTCCATGAGGATGTACTTGGCGCCTTCGAGGGCTGCCTTGACATCGGCCACGCCTTTTTCGGCGTTGATGAAGCGTGCGGCTTCGGTGTCCGGGGTCAGGGACGGGTCGTTGAACAGACCGTCGGCCAGTTCGCCGAGGCCGGCTTCCAGGGCGATCTGGCCCTTGGTGCGGCGCTTCTGCTTGTACGGCAGGTACAAGTCTTCGAGGCGGGTCTTGGTGTCGGCGAGTTTGATGTCGCGCTCAAGTTGCGGGGTCAGCTTGCCTTGCTCTTCGATGCTGGCGAGGATGCTGATGCGCCGTTCGTCGAGTTCTCGCAGGTAGCGCAGACGCTCTTCCAGATGCCGCAACTGGATGTCATCGAGGCTGCCGGTCACTTCTTTTCGGTAACGGGCGATGAAGGGAACGGTAGAGCCTTCATCGAGTAGCGCGACGGCCGCTTCGACCTGTTGTGGGCGTACACCGAGTTCCTCGGCGATGCGGCTGTTGATGCTGTCCATAAAACCACCTGACAAATTGTGAAAGCAGGCTCGCAGGCGCAGAGATAGAGGCTCTGCGAGTCTGGTTGAGCGGCCTGGCCTGCGCCGCTGCCTGGATCAAAGGGCACCCCATTGACCCGTGAAATCGAACAATTACTGCGCGCGCCCGGGAAATAAATGGCGCCGTTCTGTAGTACCTGTCTGATGTTGCCTGACACAAAAGGCCGCGCATTATAACCAGCGTTCGACCGTTCGGGGGCATCGCAGACTGGAGGGACAATGGCCGGCTTGCTGGCGGTGGAGGAAAAATCTGCTAACAATGCACACGGTGCGTATAACGGCAGCTACGCCATAATGCGCGCCGAGCTAAAAGGAGCATCTAATGAGCAGCACTGCAAACATTGCTGAAGGCGAAAAAATTCTTATTGTTGACGACGATCCAGGGCTGAGCAGCCTGCTGGAACGCTTTTTCGTCAGCAAGGGCTACCGTGCCCGCGCCGTACCGAACACCGAGCAAATGGACCGCCTGCTGGCGCGCGAAGTGTTCAACCTGGTCGTCCTCGACCTGATGCTGCCTGGCGAAGACGGCTTGACCGCCTGCCGCCGCCTGCGCACGGCGAACAATCAGATCCCGATCATCATGCTGACCGCCAAGGGCGATGAGCTGAGCCGTATCAAGGGCCTGGAACTGGGCGCCGACGATTACCTGGCCAAGCCGTTCAACCCGGATGAGCTGATGGCCCGCGTCAAAGCGGTCCTGCGTCGTCAGTCGACGCCTGTGCCAGGTGCACCGGGTAGCGAAGATGAAAGTGTCACCTTTGGTGATTACGAACTGTCGCTGGCGACCCGCGAGCTCAAGCGCGGTAATGAAGTGCACATGCTCACCACCGGTGAGTTTGCGGTCCTCAAGGCCTTGGTCATGAACGCGCGTCAGCCATTGACCCGCGACAAACTGATGAACCTGGCCCGTGGCCGCGAGTGGGATGCCCTGGAGCGCTCCATCGACGTGCAGATTTCCCGTCTGCGCCGGATGATCGAACCTGATCCGTCCAAGCCGCGTTACATCCAGACTGTCTGGGGCGTGGGCTACGTGTTCGTTCCGGATGGCGCCGCTACCAAGTGATCGGCGATTTGTAGGAGCGGGTCTTGCGGGCAGTAGTCAGATGACTTTGTCCGCAGACTCGCGATCCGCAATATGCGAGCATCGCTCGCTCCTGCAAGTGTGTAGCGGTTATCCATGAAAACCCCCGTTTGGTTCCCCCAAAGCTTCTTCTCCCGCACCCTTTGGCTGGTGCTGATCGTCGTCCTGTTTTCCAAGGCGCTGACCCTGGTTTATCTGTTGATGAACGAAGACGTGCTGGTGGACCGTCAATACAGCCACGGAGTCGCCCTGACGCTGCGCGCCTACTGGGCCGCCGATGAAGAAAACCGCGCAAAAATTGCCGATGCCGCCACCCTGATCCGGGTTGTGGGGGCGGGTGTGCCGGAGGGTGAACAGCATTGGCCGTACAGCGAGATTTACCAGCGGCAGATGCAGGCCGAGCTGGGTGCCGATACTGAAGTTCGATTACGCATGCACTCACCGCCAGCGCTGTGGGTCCGGGCACCGAGCCTGGGCGATGGCTGGCTGAAAGTGCCGCTGTATCCGCATCCGTTGCGTGGCCAGAAAATCTGGAACGTGCTCGGCTGGTTCCTCGCCATTGGCTTGCTGTCGACTGCGTCGGCGTGGATTTTCGTCAGTCAGCTCAATCAGCCGTTGAAACGTCTGGTGTATGCCGCAAGGCAACTTGGCCAGGGACGCAGCGTGCGTCTGCCGATCAGTGACACGCCCAGCGAAATGACCGAGGTGTATCGCGCTTTCAACCAGATGGCCGAGGACGTCGAGCAGGCCGGACGAGAGCGCGAGCTGATGCTGGCGGGGGTGTCCCACGACTTGCGTACGCCTTTGACCCGATTGCGCCTGTCCCTCGAGTTGATGGGGGATCGAACCGACCTCACCGACGACATGGTGCGCGACATCGAGGATATGGACGCGATTCTCGACCAGTTCCTGGCGTTCATTCGCGATGGCCGTGACGAATCGGTGGAAGAGGTTGACCTCAGCGACCTGGTTCGCGAAGTTGCTGCGCCGTATAACCAGAACGAAGAAAAGGTACGTCTGCGCCTGGAGCCGATCCAGCCGTTTCCGTTGCGTCGGGTGTCGATGAAACGCCTGTTGAACAACCTGATCGGCAATGCCTTGCATCACGCGGGCAGTGGCGTTGAGGTGGCGGCTTATGTCTCCGGCGATACCAGCGCACCGTATGTGGTGCTGAGTGTCATGGACCGTGGGGCGGGGATTGATCCTTCCGAGCTGGAAGCGATCTTCAATCCATTCACCCGCGGGGATCGTGCCCGGGGTGGCAAGGGGACTGGTTTAGGGCTGGCGATCGTGAAGCGGATTGCTTCGATGCATGGCGGGAATGTCGAGCTGCGCAATCGGTCCGGTGGCGGACTGGAAGCGCGAGTGCGGTTGCCGCTGGGGCTGATGTTGCCTCGGGATGCGGTTTAACAGCTGACATCCTGGCTGGGGCTGATGGCCCCTTCGCGAGCAGGCTCGCTCCCACACAACTGTGGGAGCCTGCTCGCGAAGGCGGCCTCGCGGCCGCCATAACAATCTGGATTAACCCTTCCCTTTGGTGCGCGTCATGTTCGGCCCACCATTCTTCTCCAGATGCTCAATGATGATCCCCGCCACATTCTTCCCGGTGGTGGTCTCGATCCCTTCCAGGCCCGGTGACGAGTTCACTTCCATCACCAGCGGCCCGTGATTGGAGCGCAGGATATCCACACCCGCCACCGCCAGCCCCATCACCTTCGCCGCACGCAATGCGGTCATGCGTTCTTCGGGGGTGATCTTGATCAGGCTGGCGCTGCCACCCCGATGCAGGTTGGAACGGAATTCCCCTGGCTTGGCCTGGCGCTTCATCGCTGCGATCACCTTGTCGCCGACCACGAAGCAACGAATGTCCGCACCGCCGGCTTCCTTGATGTATTCCTGAACCATGATGTTCTGCTTCAGGCCCATGAACGCTTCGATCACCGACTCCGCCGCCGTCGCGGTTTCACACAACACCACGCCAATGCCTTGGGTGCCTTCCAGCACCTTGATCACCAGCGGGGCGCCGTTGACCATGTCGATCAGGTCGGGAATGTCATCCGGGGAATGCGCGAACCCGGTCACCGGCAAACCGATCCCGCGACGTGACAGCAATTGCAGCGAGCGCAGTTTGTCCCGCGAGCGGGCAATGGCCACCGATTCATTGAGCGGAAACACGCCCATCATTTCAAACTGACGCAACACCGCGCAGCCATAAAACGTTACCGACGCACCGATCCTCGGGATCACCGCATCGAACCCTTCCAGCGGCTTGCCGCGGTAGTGGATCTGCGGCTTGTGGCTGGCAATGTTCATGTAGGCGCGCAGGGTGTCGATCACCACCATTTCGTGGCCACGCTCGGTACCGGCTTCAACCAGACGACGAGTGGAATACAGACGCGGGTTCCGCGACAGCACAGCGATCTTCATGCAACACCTGTGGAGGAGGTAGATACCGGGAACACCGGCTTGTCTTGTACGTACTTGATGCCCGGATTGACCACCAGTTGGCCGTGAATCAGGGCTTTGGAACCGAGTAACAGGCGATAACGCATGGATTTGCGGCAGGCGAGCGTGAACTCGACCCGCCAGACCCGATCACCGAGGGCCAGGGTGGTGCTGACCACGTAGCGCTTCTGCGCGTGGCCATTGGAGCTTTTAATGGTTTTCATCGTCACCAGCGGTGCTTCGCAGCGTCGATGACGCAGTTGCACCACCGTGCCCAGGTGCGCGGTGAAGCGAACCCACTGCTCGCCATCGCGCTCGAACGGCTCGATGTCGGTGGCATGCAGGCTGGAGGTACTGGCACCGGTGTCGATTTTTGCCCGCAGGCCCGCGACTCCCAAATCCGGGAGCGCCACCCACTCGCGCAGACCGACAACGGTCAAATGATCAAATGTCTTCAAAGTTGCTCAACCGGTAGAAACCGCACGGTCCGCAAGCGGCCGAATTCGCGGTATTCACGCAGAATAATGGTTAAAAGGCGACAGATATCTACGGCCCGGATTTCCAGCCCTCCGAGGAGGTTCTGGAATGCATGCATTGTAATCCGCGCCGGTGGAATTCTTGGTACGACTGAAACGGTAGTACAGTTCACCAATATTTCAGAATGAGGAAATCCCATGGCACAAAAAAACGAAGAGGACGACAAAGTCCGTCTCGATAAATGGTTGTGGGCTGCACGTTTTTACAAAACCCGAGCCTTGGCCAAGGCCGCGATTGAAAGCGGCAAGGTGCATTGCCGTGGCGAGCGCTGCAAACCAGGCAAGGAGCCAAGAGTAGGCGATGAATTTGTGATTCGCGCAGGTTTCGAAGAGCGCACGGTGGTGGTTCAGGCCTTGTCGATCGTTCGCCGTGGCGCGCCGGAGGCTCAGACGCTGTATGCCGAAACCGAGGCCAGCATCGCCAAGCGCGAAAACGCCGCCGCCCAGCGCAAGGCAGGCGCGTTGGGGATGACCACCGATGGCAAGCCGAGCAAGAAACAGCGCCGGGATTTGTTCAAGTTCCGTGGCAGCAGCAACGACGAGTGAGTTGCAGCCATCGCGGGCAAGCCCGCTCCCACAGCGATATACGGTCTACTGTGGGAGCGTGCGGTGCGACGATTCGACTTGCCCGCGATCGAGTGCGCAGCACTCGCCAGTCGCCACCGGATCTTGGGGAAGACTTGTAATTACCCGATTGAGTAACCATATCGGGTGATTCGCCAGCGGCGCATCGAGCGGACAAACAGCCACTCGTCGAAAATCACACACAGCCTCTGACCTGTAGGCCATAACCAGAAGGCCAGCAGTGCCAGACACGCAAAATCGCGAGAGCCCTAACCGGCGGACGTTCCACCTTGCTTGGAACAACCCCCGGATTGTTCATAAAATACCGGCCATGCCGAACACACGCGATTTTTGACCGTTGAACCCCATTGTCACCCATTCAGATACCCAGACCTATGACCGACCTACCGGATAACGACTTCACCCAACGCTTCATCTTCGATGACAGCGACACCCGTGGCGAGCTGGTCTCGTTGGAGCTCAGCTACGCCGAAGTCCTGGCCAAGCACGCCTATCCGGAACCGGTCCAGCAACTGCTCGGCGAACTGATGGCGGCCGCCTCGCTGCTGGTCGGTGCGCTGAAGTTCGATGGCTTGCTGATCCTTCAGGCCCGTTCCGACGGCCCGATCCCGCTGCTGATGATCGAGTGTTCCAGTGAGCGCGATATCCGCGGCCTGGCCCGATACGAGGCCGACCAGATCGCCCCTGACGCGACACTGGCCGACTTGATGCCCAACGGCGTCCTGGCGCTGACGGTCGACCCGACCCAGGGTCAGCGCTACCAGGGCATCGTCGACCTCGACGGTGAAACCCTGTCCGAATGCTTCACCAACTATTTCGTCATGTCCCAGCAGGTCGGTACGCGCTTCTGGCTGTACGCCGATGGCCGTCGTGCCCGTGGCCTGCTGCTGCAGCAACTGCCCGCCGACCGCTTGAAAGACGAAGAAGAACGCGCCGCCAACTGGCAGCACCTCACCGCGCTGGCCAGCACCCTGACCGCCGATGAGCTGCTGAGCCTGGACAACGAAACCGTGCTCCATCGCCTCTACCACGAAGAGCAGGTGCGCCTGTTCGACGTACAGAAACTGCGCTTCCGTTGCAGCTGCTCGCGCGAACGTTCGGCCAATGCCTTGGTCAGCCTGGGTGTGGAAGATGCGCAAAACCTGGTCGTCGAACACGGTGGCAACATCGAGATCGATTGCCAGTTTTGCAATCAGCGCTACCTGTTCGATGCCGCCGATATCGCTCAATTATTCGCCGGGGCGGGCGTCGACACGCCGTCAGATACCCGTCACTAAAACGGTTCAGCGCAGGTAAATTCACTGGTTAGCGCCGGTATTACGCCGTTACGACGGGAGGGCCCTACTCTTTTTGGGCTTTTCTGGCATAATCCGGCCCACTTTTTCTCGCGGTAGTAGTGCACGACTTTCTACTACAAAACGTTTGGAGCACTCGGCCACTGGCCGATGGGGAACCTCATGACGCAAGCCAATAACGCCGTGTACACCGATCTGAGTGTTGATGATCTGGTTAAAGAAGCCCTGAATCGCGGTGAAGGCGAGCTTGCCGATACCGGCGCGCTGGTTGTTCGCACCGGTCACCGTACCGGCCGTTCGCCAGTCGACCGTTTCATCGTTGACGAGCCGACCACTCAGGCCGCTATTGCCTGGGGCCCGATCAACCGCAAGTTCCCGGCCGACAAGTTCGATGCCCTGTGGGACCGCGTCGAGGCGTTCAACAACGCGCAAGAGCATTTCGTTTCCCACGTGCATGTAGGCGCGGCTGCCGATCACTACCTGGCCGTGAAAATGACCACCCAGACTGCCTGGCAGAACCTGTTCGGTCGTTGCCTGTTCATCAACCCGGCCGAGTACAACCCGGCTGGCCGTGATGAGTGGCAAGTGCTCAACGTCGCCAACTTCGAATGCGTTCCTGAGCGTGACGGCACCAACTCCGATGGTTGCGTGATCATCAACTTCGCACAGAAGAAAGTGCTGATCGCTGGTATGCGTTACGCCGGTGAAATGAAGAAAGCCATGTTCTCCGTGCAGAACTTCCTGCTGCCGGCTTCCGACGTGCTGCCAATGCACTGCGCTGCCAACATCGGCGAAGCAGGCGACGTGACCCTGTTCTTCGGTCTGTCCGGCACCGGTAAAACCACCCTGTCGGCCGATGAAAGCCGTTACCTGATCGGTGACGACGAACACGGCTGGGGCGAAGGCGTTGTCTTCAACATCGAAGGCGGTTGCTATGCCAAGTGCATCGACTTGTCCGAGAAGAACGAGCCGGTCATCTGGAAAGCCATCAAGCACGGCGCAGTCCTGGAAAACGTCGTTATCGACGATGCCAAGCACGCCGACTACGCTGACGTCAGCCTGACCCAGAACAGCCGCGCAGCCTATCCGCTGGAGCACGTTGCCAAGCGTTCCGAGCAGAACCTCGGTGGCGAGCCAAACGCTGTGATCTTCCTGACCTGCGACCTGACCGGCGTGCTGCCGCCAGTGTCGATCCTCAGCGAAGAACAAGCGGCCTACCACTTCCTGTCCGGCTACACCGCACTGGTGGGCTCGACCGAAATGGGTTCCGGCAGCGGCATCAAGTCGACCTTCTCCACCTGCTTCGGCGCACCGTTCTTCCCGCGTCCGGCTGGCGAATACGCAGAGCTGCTGATCAAGCGCATCCGTGGCTTCGGCTCCAAGGTTTACCTGGTTAACACTGGCTGGACCGGCGGCGGCTACGGCGTTGGCAAGCGCTTCAACATCCCGACTACCCGTGGCGTGATCGCAGCGATCCAGAGCGGTGCGTTGATCGGTGCTGAAACCGAACACCTCGACACCATCAACCTCGACGTGCCATTGGTTGTACCGGGCGTTGAGACTGGCCTGTTGAACCCACGTAACACCTGGGCTGACAAGGCTGCTTACGATGAAGCCGCTAAAGCACTGGCTGGATTGTTTGTCGAGAACTTCAAGAAGTTTGAAGTGAGCGACGCGATCAAGGCTGCCGGTCCTAAGTTGTAAGTGTTGGTTTGATGTAATGAAAAAGCCGCCCTTTGAGGGCGGCTTTTTTGTGGGCGTTCGGTTTTCAGCAATGACCCTACAACTGCCAATATTCCAGCTGAAAGCGCGTCAAACGACCAGAAGAATGGCACTTATAGGGTTGGCTAGATGCCTTCCAGTTTCTCCGTGTCCCACCGTTGTGTCTTGATAGTTTGGTAGAGCATGCCAATGGTCAGTGGGAGCTTGTCGCCACGACCCTTCGCGCGGCGCTTGAGGGAAACGTCAAAGCCGTCGGGCTGAAAGTAGCGATAGGCGTCGTAGTCCACCAAATCGACCCTGAACTGCTCTTCCAGCGCTTCCATCAAATGCTGCGCATCGGCACCGTCGCAACCCAGGTCGAAATTGATCGAGGTGGTCAGGCTGATGGTTTTGCGTTCGGGCAGACCGAGTTCTTCATGCAGCAACTGCATGAGCAAGTGCATGGTGTGGTCGTCGGGGAAGTTGGGGGCGAGGTTCATTGCTCAGGTGTCTGGTTGGGCTTACGCGGATCTTATTGGGGGGCTGACTTTGGGGGAAGGGTGGATCTAGAGGGTGAGATCGTTTAAATCCGCGGCAATGACCTGTCCAAAGGGTCACCGATGCATCGCTCAAAAATCGCTTTCAAACCACTGTAGTCGCACATTACTGCGTCTATATTCGCGGGTATCCAAGCGGCATCTTTGATAAGCCACCAATCGACAGCAAATCCTGCATTGATGATTATCTGTTCAAATAAAATGCGTTGAGCTCGGCCGTTTCCTTCTCGAAAAGGATGAATAACGTTGAGGTCACCATAGGCTTCGGCAATCTTTACGACTAATTCAGCTTTACCGATGCCTGCGAACCAGGCCGCACGTTCCATGACACGAAAGATTTTTTCAGCTTCCGGGATGATTCGTTCTGCCGTACAAAAAAGCGTCTCGCCCTTCTGAATGTTCACGGTTCTCAGCAATCCAGCCCATTCATAGACGTCTCCAAAAAGGGTCTTATGAACATGCTGTAGGAGATTGAGGTCGTATGGCGGGGGGAGGAGAGGTAAATTGCTGACGGCGATTTCTGAAAGTTCTCGCTCAGCTTTGTGTAGGATTTCTTCATCTTGGATATGGAGCAGATTACGCAGTACCCCGCTGTCGGGGTAACAATAGGGGTCTTGGCCGACCCCGTATTTATCGATCATCAGCGTGGATTCTGACGATATTTACTAAGAACCGATTCCCGTGAAGGGAGCGGTTTTTCAGCTTCGGAACGCGTGGTATCGAAGCCTTCAAGACGTAAGCTCGCCAGGTAATTTGACCGGCGGACTTTTTCGTAATAATCCTGTTTTTGCTGAAACGTCAGTTCGCTCATGACATCTGCCTCTCGATGCAAGGTTCAAGTGTAGCTCAAACGACCTAGCCAATTGGTCGGTATTCTTGATGCTTTGGAGCTTTAGGCGTGTAGCTCTGACGCTTTTGTTTATTGAAAAATATCCGATTCCGCATGGTTCATGATAATGACTAATACCGGATATTTAGGGGCATTTGATCGTTCCCACGCTCCGCGTGGGAATGCAGCCCGGGACGCTCTGCGTCCCAAGAGCCGGACGCGGAACGATCTTCACGCAGCATCAGGCTGGTGCTTTCCAGCCCATCATGCGTTGCTGGGCGACTTGCATCAGGTCGAAGCCGTCCTGGGTCAGCAGGTAAAGTGCGTGGGTAATGTGGGGGATGTCTTCGACGTCACCGTGTTTGAAGCAAATGCAGTGCAGGGTTTTAAGCAGGTCGCTGGATGCGCGGATGCGCTGCATGGCAGCTTCGAGGATGTCCTGGGGGTTGGCCTCTGTGTCGATGATCAGGGGCGGGGTATCGGTGAGGTTGGTTTGCAGGGGGCGGTAGCGATCAAAAAGAGGATTTAACGTTGTCACTGATGAACACCTATATGTAATGGGTAATGTGAGCTCTCTTTGTCGGGTGACCAAGCCCGAGTCGCTGATTTTGCAGCGACGGTCACGACTATAGGTCGAGCCACCAACCAGCGATAGACGACAAAGAGTCCAGACCTGTAGGAACCGGCCGAACCTCGGCTAGTCCCTTTCTATAGGAATTTTCCGCGACACAATTTCTCTCGTTTTCTCGATCCGGCGCCCCTCACTTCAACGAATATGCCGATAGGAATCCACATCCGCCAAGCCAGTGTTCAACCCGGTCGCCGGCGCGTAGATCGTGCCCCGCACCGCCGAGAACTTCACCCCGTTACTGCCCAGCGAAACATACCGCTCGCCCTGGTCCAGTTCGGTGAAGTAGGTGTACGAGTACTTTTCCATGGCTTTGTATTTTGCGGCGTCGCGGGTCATGGTGTTGTGATGGTTTTGCAGGTCGGCCGGGGTCAGGTTGAGGGTTTTGTTCAGCGGTACGCCCCAGCGCTTCAAGCACACTTCGGCAAAGTGGCGGACGATCAGGCCAGGCTCGGCCAGGGTTTTGGGGCCGCTGACACCATCGGCTGAGGCATTGCCGACCAGCGTGCCATGGCGGCCGGGCAGGGGGTAAATGTGGGTTCGGGTGCCGGTGGCCGTTTGCGGGATGACACAGCTGAAGCCTTTGGAGCGCTCGTCGCGGGCGTAGAAGCCGACATACTCCTTTACATTGGCATTGAGTTTTACTCTGTCTTCCTGAAAGTTACTGATGCCGGGTACGGGATCAATCGCAAAGATACTGACGGGAATGTTTTTTAATGCCGCATCTTTAAACATGGCGTTGGCCAGCATATGGCAACTTATGCCTCCACGGCTCCAACCGACCAAATTAACTTTGGTGGGGATAATGCCGTCTTTGCGGAAGGTCTTGATGATTTGTTCCTGTAATTTTTGTTGGGTCACGCTGCGTTCGCCATAATTATATTTACGCCATAGCCAGGAACCTTCGACTTTCACATCTTCAATCGGAATACCGGCAGCTTTGAGGCGGTTGTATTCGGTCTCGGTCAATTGTTCCCGCTGCCAGTCACATTTGCCTTTGATGACATTGACGGCGTGTTTGACGTTCTCCTCCCAGCCTTTTCCGAACAAGGTGCCGCTGAGGCCGTAGTCTTTGGACTGGGTGAACAGTTCATCCGCTTGCAGGTTACTGGTGCCGGGGCCATCGATCACGATCCATTCGGCAAACTCTCGCCCACCGTGCAGGGAAGCCAGGGTCGAAACCAGTTCGCCGTTCCAGTAAGTTGGATTTTTACTGTCAAATTTAGTCGAGCCGGTTCCGCAAAAGAAAATAGTTAAAGTGGTCATTGTTGTGCTCTTGTTTGATTAAAGAGCGGGCAGGTTAGTGTCGGTCGTTTAAATATTGAAAGTGATGGATTGTTTCTATGTTTGTGAGGGTGGTGTTCTTTGTCTGGCAATATCGAGAAGTTCACAGCCGTCCTGTGTTAATAAATACAGCGCATTTACTATGTTGGGAATATCTTTTACATCCGCCTGTTTGAAGCACAGGCAATAAAGCGTTTCGAGCAAGTCACTGGCCGCGCGCAAGCGTTGTTGCGCGGCGTCAAGGATCGCGCCGGTACTGGCAGCGGTATCAATGACCAACACGGGAGTTTCGCTGTAACTGGTTTTGAGTGGGCGATAGCGATCTTGCATGAGGTCCGTCCTGTTTTCAGCGGCGCGGCAAACTATAGGGGCCTGCATCGAAGCCTCGCAATACCGCGCAAATGGACAGGGTTTGTAGGGGATTTACTGCTGTTGTCGCCTTTTGCCTACGTGCGGCCCGAGGTTTTTTTCAGCAATACCCTTGGGAGGCGAATTTCCTACGGGATCGTCAGGCACAGCGCTTCAAACCTCGGAAGAGGTTGCTTCAGAATCTGTAGGACGTTTCGAAAACGACTGTGCGCTTACGGGGAATCAGCCCGGCTTAAGCTGTGTGGGCGAGCAAGAGCCGGGACACTTGACCCGCAGTTGTCAGGAAGTTCGCCAAGCCTGTTGGGTCGAACACTCCAGGGTGTCGCACGTAGCGAGTAACGGTGGCTCCGTCAGTGGTCCATCGCAGGCACTCAGCAGCAGGGACGTCAGGATCAGCGCAACAGCAACAATCGATTTTTGGAGCATGGTCATTCCTTGTTCAAATGCCGCGCCCATCAGGCGTCCTGCCGTGATGTGAAGTGCGCGGACGGTTGTTTTGCGAGAAAGACCTTACCGTCAGACTGAATGGCACTGCGAGGAACAAAGTGTTTCGTTTGTTTCATTCTGTGGCCAAGCCCCATAGGGCGACGCTGTATCATCCCGTATCGTTTTGGTCCCGACCTTTTCTCGACTCGCTGCGTTTGCCGGCTAGGCTTTGGGCTTCGCAGCGGTCAACGGAGTGACAGCTTATGCACAACACCCTGGAACAGGTTTTCGGTTATCCACAGTTTCGACCCGGCCAGGAGGCGGCAGTCAGCGCGGTGTTGGCCGGGCGCTCGGCAGCGGCGATTTTTCCCACCGGTTCAGGCAAGTCTCTTTGCTATCAGCTGCCGGCCCTGTTGCTGCCGCACCTCACGCTGGTGGTTTCTCCGTTGCTGGCGTTGATGCAGGATCAACTGGCGTTCCTGCAACGCCACGGCATTGCGGCGGGCAGTATCGATTCGGCGCAGAGTCGCGATGACGCCAGCGATGTGATGGCTCGGGCCAAGTCCGGTGAGTTGAAGATCTTGATGATTTCCGTGGAGCGGCTGAAGAACGAGCGCTTCCGCAACTTCCTGCAGCAAGTCCCCATCTCGCTGCTGGTGGTGGACGAGGCGCACTGCATCTCGGAGTGGGGCCACAACTTTCGCCCCGATTACCTCAAGCTGCCCGACTACCAGCGTCAGTTCAATATCCCGCAGGCACTGCTGCTGACCGCGACTGCGACGCCCAAGGTGATCGCCGACATGCAGGCCAAATTCGCCATCGCCCCGGAAGACGTGGTGACCACGGGTTTCTACCGGCCAAACCTCAATTTGTTGGTCGAGCCCGTTCGCGGTCAGGACAAACGCCGACGTCTGGTCGAATGGATGAGCGAACGCCCCAATCAGCCAAGCATCGTCTACGTCACCCTGCAAAAAACCGCTGAACACATCGCCGAACACTTAGGGCGCAACGGTATTCAAGCGGAGGCCTATCACGCCGGTTTACCTCACGATCAACGTGAAGGCATACAGAAGCGGTTCATGGCCGGACAGTCCAATTGCATTGTCGCCACCATCGCGTTTGGCATGGGGATCGATAAAAGCGACATCCGCAACGTGGTGCATTTCGACCTGCCCAAATCCATTGAAAACTACAGCCAGGAAATCGGCCGCGCCGGGCGTGACGGGCAGCCATCCGACTGCCTGGTATTGGCCAACCGCGACAGCCTCAACGTGCTGGAAAACTTTGTCTACGGCGACACACCTGAGCAGGACGGGATCCGCTGTGTGCTCGATGAAATGCTCGCCGCCGCGCCTGAGGGGCAGTGGGAGTTCTTGTTGGGGCCGTTAGCCGATCAAAGCAACATTCGCCAGTTGCCACTCAAGACCTTGCTGGTTCAACTGGAGCTTCGCGGCTTGATCGCCCCGCGTTACGCCTACTACGCCGAATACCGGTTCAAGTATTTGCAAGAGCCGGACGCCTTGCTTGCGCGGTTCGAGGGTGAGCGCAAGGAATTCGTCGCCGCGATCATCCAGACCTCCAGCCGCGCACGAACCTGGGCCACGGTGAATTTCGATGCGCTGTACGAGCAGCATCAGGCCGAGCGCAATCGGGTGGTCAAGGCGCTGGATTATTTCCAGGAGAAGGGTTGGGTCGAGCTTGAGAGCAAGCAGATGACCGAGGTGTACAGCTTGCTGCAAACGAGTTTTGACAGTCAGGCCTTGAGTGCCGAACTGCACGCTTATTTCACACAACATGAGCGTACCGAGATCGCGCGGATTCACGCCATGTTGGATCTGTTCGCCACTGACCGCTGCCTGGGCTACCGCCTGGCCGAGTATTTCGGCGACGAAAATGCGCCTCGGCAATGTGGGCATTGCTCGGTGTGTCACGGGCATGTGGCGCGGTTGCCTGCGCCGCCTGAATTGCCGACGCTTGTGGATAAAAATTTTGAAGCGCTGTGCGCTGACTTTATCCACAGGCATGAGCAACACACTGGCAACGTTCCATCTGCTGA
The DNA here is from genome assembly GCF_059415465.1 of Pseudomonas sp. GW821-FHT10C09. Lineage (NCBI taxonomy): Bacteria > Pseudomonadati > Pseudomonadota > Gammaproteobacteria > Pseudomonadales > Pseudomonadaceae > Pseudomonas > Pseudomonas sp. GW821-FHT10C09. Next base: position 48,595 of record NZ_JBWKNG010000025.1, on the reverse strand, counting down.
ACGGGTGACGCGTTTCCTGTGCGGGATCAGCGTGCCGCTGTTTACCAAGATGAAGGCGCGGGCTGTTTCAGGGTTCGCGGCGCTGGAAAACTATCCGTATGCCCAAGTGCGGGAATGGGCAGAGCAACATCTCTCGGGCTGAACCGCTCCCACAGGAATTTGCGGTGATCTTGCGGCCACATCCATCCGCTGAATGTTGCTCATCACAGGAATAAATTTCAAAAAACTACGATGGCTGACTATGGTGGGGGCTGTCTTTGGATCGCCAACAAGAGAGCAAATCATGAGCCAGACGCCATTCAATATTCAGCGCGCCGCCGTCATCGGGGCGGGCACCATGGGCCGTGGCATTGTCATGTGCCTGGCCAACGCCGGGGTGCCGGTACAGTGGGTGGATAACAATCCGCAGATGCTTGAACAGGCGCTGGCCACGGTGGCCGAAACCAACGCACATAATGTGCGACAAGGGCGTATCGATCAGGCTGAGGCCGATGCGCGTACTGCGCGAGTGACCGCAGTGGCGGATTACGCAGCGATCCGCGAGGTCGATCTGGTGATCGAAGCGGTATACGAAAACCTCGAACTGAAACAGAAAATCTTCCGCGAGCTGGACGGCCTGCTCAAACCCGAAGCGATTCTGGCCAGTAACACGTCGGCGCTGGATATCGACGCCATCGCCGCCGCCACTCGCCGTCCGCAGCAAGTGCTGGGCCTGCACTTCTTCAGTCCGGCCCACATCATGAAACTGCTGGAGGTGGTCCGTGGCGCCCAGACTGCGCCGGCGGTGCTTGATGCAGCGCTGGCACTGGGCAAGCGCATGGGCAAGGTGAGCGTGGTGGCGGGCAACTGCGACGGTTTTATCGGCAACCGCATGCTCAATACCTACGTGCTCGAAGCGCGCAAGATGCTGCTGGAGGGCGCTTATCCCTATCAGGTGGATGCCGCGCTGCAAGGTTTCGGTTTCGCCATGGGGCCGTTCCGTATGTACGACGTGGTGGGCGTCGACCTCGGGTGGCGCGCTCGGGAACTGTCGGGCACAGGGCAGGATGCACCGGAGGTTCGAGTGGATAACCGGCTCTGCGAGCTCGGGCGTTTCGGTCAGAAGAGTGGCAACGGTTATTACCACTACGAGCCCGGCAGCCGTCAGGCCGAGCACGATGTGGAAGTCGATGCGCTGGTGCTGCAGGTCAGCGAAGGATTGGGCTTCCAGCGTCGTGAGATCAGCGCTGAGGAGGTTCTTGAGCGTTGCTTGCTGGCACTGGTCAACGAAGGGGCGAAGATCCTTCAGGAAGGCATTGCGCAGTCCGCTCACGATATCGATCTGGTGTACCTCAACGGCTACGGCTTCCCGGCGGCCAAGGGCGGGCCAATGGCCTGGGCGGATCAGCAAGGCCTGGCAGACATCCACCAGCGCTTGATGGCCCTGGAAACCCGGCAGGGCGACCACTGGAAACCGGCACGCCTGATCGGCGAGTTGGCTGCGATGGGTAAAGGCTTTGCAGACCGGTAGACTTCAGCCACTTCCAGACGAGAGCTGCGCATGAACCAACGCACCGACTACCCACACTTCCAGCCCATCACCACGCGCTGGCACGACAACGATGCTTACGGTCACGTCAACAACGTCACCTACTACAGCTTCTTCGACACGGCGGTGAACACTTACTTGATCGAAGTGGGTGGCCTGGATATCCATGACGGCGAAGTGGTGGGTTTTGTCGTGAGTTCGGCGTGCGATTACTTTGCGTCCATCGCCTTTCCGGACCGGATCGAGATCGGCCTACGGGTCGGCAAGCTCGGCAACAGTTCAGTGCAATACGAATTGGCGGTGTTCAAGCACGGGGACGACGATGCCTGCGCGGCCGGGCGCTTTGTGCATGTGTTTGTCGATCGTGCTTCGAATCAGCCGGTGCCGATTCCTGCCGGGTTGCGTGGGGCGCTGGAGCGCCTGGTGGTGTAACCAAGGCAAAAAAAATCGCAGCCCAAGGGCTGCGATTTTTTATGTACCGGTCAACGAGGCGATTGAAGCCTTAGTCGCGGTAATACTTGTGATGCTTGCGATGCCCGTAGGCATGACCGCGGCCAGGGTGGCGGTCACGGTAGTAGCGACGATCATCGCCATGGCCACGATAGGAGCGATGATCATCGTCGTCATCATTGCTCTTGTTGCCCATGTAGTTACCCAGCGCGCCACCGGCGCCGCCGCCTGCTGCGGAGCCGATCAGGCTGCCGGTGGTGCCGCCCATGCTGCGGCCGACCACGTTACCGCCTGCTGCGCCCAGAGCACCACCGATGGCGGCTTCGCCGCGGCTGTGTTTGTTTGCGCCAACTGCGCTACCACCCGCGCCGCCCAGGGCCGCGCCGATGGTGGAACCTGTATTGCCGCCCAGCGATTGACCGACGACCGAGCCAAGAACCCCGCCCAATGCGCCGCCCACACCTGCTTCGGTGGTGCCGCCAGCAGAAGCAAGGCCACTGAACAAGCCAAGGGACAACAAGAGAATCGAGGAGAACTTCATGGAGGAACCTCAAGGGGATGACGGCGCGATCCTGAGGCTGTGTCAGGGTGGTGACAATCGAAATCCGACGAGTAACACGACTTCAGCACATTTCTATAAGTTACTGTTTTTTAGACGGAACTTAACTGTTTTTCGCCGGTCTTTAGTTACTTCGGATAGGCCGTTTCTTTATAGAAACGGCCTTTTTTGTGGGCGATTGGAAAGTGGTTGATCCGAGAAATTCGCCAAATGACCTATCGCCATCGCGAGCAGGCTCGCTCCTACAGGGATCTTGTATTCAACACAGATCCATTGTGGGAGCGAGCCTGCTCGCGATGGGGCCAGATCAGACGCTGCGTTAAGCCGATTTGGCCAATATCAACCCAGTCTCACTCGCCATTTCCAACCGGATCGCCACAAACTTCGACGTCGGCGTATGGCTGCCATCCCCGATGCTTTCCAGCGGCACCAGCGGATTCACTTCCGGATAGTAAGCCGCCGCTTGCCCCGCCGGAATATCAAACGCCAACAGCGTGAAGCCCTTCACGCGGCGCTCACGCCCGTCATCCCAGATCGAAACAATGTCGGCCTTCTGCCCCGGTTTGAAACCCAGGCGAATGATGTCGGCTTCGTTCACAAACAACACATCGCGCTGGCCTTTCACCCCGCGGTAACGGTCATCAAGACCATAAATCGTGGTGTTGTACTGATCATGGGAACGCATCGACTGCATGATCAGATCGGGCAGCACGCCCGTCGCGCGGGTGCGTTCGTGCACCAGGTCTTTGGGCAAGACGTTCGCACGGAAATTCGCACGGCCCGACGCAGTATTCCACTTACGCGAACCGGCGCTGTTGCCGAGGTAGAAACCGCCCGGATTCTTGACCTTTTCGTTGAAGTCCCGGAAGCCCGGGATCGTGTCGGCAATCAGATCGCGGATGCGGTTGTAATCGGCCACCAGCCAGTTCCAGTCCACTGGTTTGCTGCCCAGCGTGGCGGCGGCGATGCCGGCAATGATCGACGGCTCCGAGCGCATCTGGTTCGACAGCGCCTGCAGCTGGCCGTTGGAGGCGTGGACCATGCTGAACGAGTCTTCCACGGTCACCGCTTGCGGGCCTTCGGTCTGGATATCGATGTCGGTACGGCCCAGGCACGGCAGGATCAACGCGTCTTTACCGTGAGCCAAATGGCTGCGGTTGAGCTTGGTGCTGATCTGCACGGTCAGGTCGCAATTGCTCAACGCCTGGAAAGTGCGCGAGCTGTCCGGCGTGGCTTGGGCGAAGTTGCCACCCAGGCCGATGAACACTTTGGAGCGACCGTCGGCCATGGCATGGATCGCTTCGACCACGTTGTGGCCATTGTCACGCGGCACCTTGAACTGGAAACGGCGCTCCAGCGAATCGAGGAACGCCACCGGCGGACGCTCGTTGATGCCCATGGTCCGGTCGCCCTGCACGTTACTGTGGCCACGCACCGGGCACAGACCGGCACCCGGTCGGCCGATGTTGCCGCGCAGCAGCATCAGGTTGGCGATTTCCTGGATGGTCGCCACCGAATGGCGGTGCTGGGTAATCCCCATCGCCCAGCACATGATGACGTTCTTGGCCTTGACGTACATGCGTGCCGCTTGCTCGATCTCCACCAGGGTCAGGCCGGACTGCTCGACGATCTGTTCCCACGGCGTATCGTCGACGGCGGCCAGGTAATCCAGCACGTTGGCGCTGTGTTCGTTGAGGAAGTCGTGGTCGAACACCGCAGGCTCATCGGCCTTCTGCGCATCGCGTTCCCATTGCAGCAGGAACTTCGCCATGCCACGCATGATCGCCATGTCGCCGCCCAATGCCGGACGGAAGTACGCGGTGTTGGTCGGCTTGTCGCCGTTGGTGAGCATTTCGATCGGGTGTTGCGGGTGCTGGAAGCGTTCCAGGCCACGCTCTTTCAGCGGGTTGATACACACCACCTGCGCGCCGCGTTTCACCGCCTCGCGCAGTGGTTCGAGCATCCGCGGGTGGTTGGTGCCGGGGTTCTGGCCCCAGACGAAAATCGCGTCCGCATGTTCGAAGTCGTCAAAGGTCACGGTGCCTTTGCCAACGCCAACGCTCTGCGCCAATGCCACACCGCTGGCCTCGTGGCACATGTTCGAGCAGTCGGGGAAGTTGTTGGTGCCGTAAGTGCGCACGAACAATTGATAGAGGTACGCCGCTTCGTTGCTGGCGCGGCCCGAGGTGTAGAACTCGGCCTGGTTGGGGCTCGACAGGCCTTGCAAATGCTTGGCGATCAAGGCGAACGCGGCTTCCCAGCTGATCGGCTTGTAGCGATCGGTTTCGGCGTCGTAGCACATCGGCTCGGTCAAACGGCCCTGGTACTCGAGCCAGTAATCACTTTGCTCCAGCAACGAGCTGACGCTGTGCCGGGCGAAGAACGCACCATCGACACGGCGCTTGGTCGCTTCCCAGTTCACCGCTTTGGCGCCGTTCTCGCAGAACGCCACCATGCCGGCTTCCTTGGAGTCGCCCCAGGCGCAACCCGGGCAGTCGAACCCACCGTTCTTGTTGGTCTTGAGCATCATGCGCAGGTTTTTCAGCGCGTTGTCGCTGGTCAACCAGGCCCGGGCAACGCTGGCCAGCGCGCCCCAACCACCGGCCGGACCTTTGTAAGGCTTGTAACGAGGAACAGGTGTCTGGTCGGCTTGACGGTGTTGACTCACGCTTGATTCTCCAAAGCCGGGCTGTAGACCCGCGGCGCATTCTTCTGGGGCAGATGGATGAGGTTGAGGTTGTGACGTCGGGCCCATTGCACGGCAAGGCCCGTGGGCGACGACAGGCTGACGAGGGTCTGGATGCCTGCACGCAACACTTTCTGGATCAATTCGAGGCTGCAACGGCTGGTGACAATCGCCAGGCCGCCGGTGGTCGGGATCTTCTGGCGGATCAGCCCGCCAATCAGCTTGTCGAGGGCGTTATGGCGGCCGATGTCTTCGCGGCCCAGCAGCAACTCGCCCTGACCGTTCATGAACACCGCCGCATGCACCGCACCGCAGTGCTGACCGAGCGGCTGGAATGCGCCGATGCGCTGGCGCAGGCCATCGAGCCATTCGGCGGGCGGCAGTGGCGCGCCCGGCAATACCTTGAGGTCGGGCAATGCCTGTTCAACCGCTTCCACGCCACACAGCCCGCAACCGCTGGTGCCGGCCAGTTGCCGACGTTGCTGCTTGAGGTTCCAGAAGGCGCGATTGGCGATGGTCACTTGCGCGTATTGCGCCGACCCCGAGCCGCTGAGTTGCAGGTCATAGATGTCGGTGGCGTCTTCGATGATGCCGCTGCCCAGGCTGAAACCGACGATGAAGTCTTCAAGGTCAGTCGGCGTCACCAGCATCACCGCCTGGCTGATGCCGTTGTAGGCGATCGCCAACGCCACTTCCTCGGCGAGCGCGGTGCTGGCCGATTCGGTGTATTGGAGGTCGCTATAGCTGTAGGTCTGGCTTGCGTCTGGCGCGGGCGTTTCAAGGGCTGGCGCCGCGCAGGAAGGGCGCTTGGCGTTCATGGCATCACCGACGGATTGGTCAGGCTTAAGCCTAGGCGCGTCAATAGGTCGCGTCTAATCGCTATTACTGATCTGCCGATAGATGACGTCGATCAAGAGTCTGTCGGTGATTTCTGATAGATCGCGAAACAGGCCTCCGCCAAGGCCGAACGCGGTGCGCTTCGACGCATGATCAGCCCCAGCCGGGCGAGGGTCTGGGCTTTTTCGATGGGTTGCAGGCGCAAATGATCGGTGAGGTTTTCCAGGCCTCCATCCAACGGCATCACCGCGCAGCAGAGGCCGCCGTGCACCGCTTGTAACAATTGATGGACGGCGTCGGTTTGCAACAGGGGTTGGGGCGTCAGGCCGCGGCTGTGGAAGTTGTGGTCAATGGACTGACGAAAGTGCATGCCGCTGGTGAGCATGCCCAAGGGCAACTCGATCAGCGATTCCCATGTCAGCGGCGCTTCGCCGAAACTGAAGAAACGATGATCGTAGAGCAGGCCCATGCGGGTTTCGCTGAAGGCCAGCGAGTCGAAACGCTCGCCGTCCAGGCGTTCCAGGTAGGACACGCCGAGGTCGAGGCGGTTGTTCGCCAGTTGTTCGAGGATTTGCTCGGAGCTTAGGGCCGAGAGTTCGAAACGCAGGTTCGGGTGTTCGGCATGCAGGCGTTGCATCAAGGGCAGTGGGTCGAAACTCGACAGCGGCACCACGCCCAACCGCAGCGTACCGACCAGATTGCCGCGACACGCCGCGGCTTCAGCCTGCAAACCGTCGTAAGCAGCCAGCACCGTGCGCGCCCACGCCAGCACCCGTTCACCCGGTGCCGTGAAACCTTCAAAGCGCTGGCCGCGATTGACCAGTGGCAAATCAAGTTCTTCTTCGAGGCTGCGCAGGCGCATGGACAGGGTCGGCTGGGTGATGTGGCAGCGCGCAGCGGCTTGACCGAAGTGCCGGGTTTCGTCGAGGGCGATGAGGAATTTCAGCTGCTTGATGTCCATCTTCGCTCCAGGGCGCGGTGAGGGAGGGGATTCTAGCGCTTGCGCCGGATCAACGTCATTGGTCGGGTTGGAACCGGGGATTACAAGCTTGGTCTAGGCTTTTGCGTCTGGAACCCAAAACCCAAGGAGAGTGCACCATGAGTCTTTTGAGCTTTGTGAAAGAAGCAGGCGAAAAACTGCTCGATTTGCTGACCCCCGGCAATGCCAATGCCAGCGAACAGTTGAAGGAACACATCAGCAAGGTCGGCCTGGGTAACCCGAATGTGCAGGCCACGGTGGATGGCGACAAAGTGACCGTGACCGGGGAAGTCGGCAGCCAGGAGGAGAAGGAAAAGATTCTGTTGGCGGTGGGCAATATTGCCGGCGTGGGCAGTGTGGATGATCAGATCACAGTGACCGGGCCGGTGGCGGTGGCCGCGAGATTCGTCGTTGTTGAGAAGGGCGATACTTTAAGTGCGATTTCGTTACGCGTTTACCATGACGCCAACAAGTATCAAAAAATCTTTGAGGCCAACAAGCCAATGCTCAAGGATGTGAACAAGATCTATCCGGGACAAACCTTGCGGATTCCTGAGTAATCCCTGTGGCGAGGGAGCTTGCTCCCGCTGGGGCGCGAAGCGCCCCCAAAGTCTTTGCGACTGCTCCGCAGCCGAGCGGGAGCAAGCTCCCTCGCCACAATGACCGCATCTTGAATCAAAGCCCGGCAATCAGCTCCCGATAATCCCCCACCGCCGCAAACTCCGCCGTGTCCTTGGGCCCTTTGCGACTGTCCGGCTCACTCACCGCCAACAGATGCGCTACGCCAAAAGCGCGCGCACTGCGCAGGATCGGCAACGTATCGTCGATAAACAGACTGCGCGCCGGATCAAAGCCGATATCGGCCTGCAACGCCTCCCAGAATTGCGGATTCTCCTTGGGAAAACCGTAATCATGCGAGCTGATCAAACGCTCGAAATACGGCGCCAGTTCAATCCTTTCCAGCTTCAATGACAGCGAATCGCGGTGCGCATTGGTGATCATCACCACCCGCTTGCCGGCCTGTTTGATCGCCGCCAGAAACGTATCCGCATCCGGGCGCAAGGCGATCAAGTGCGCGGTTTCCAGCTTCAGTTCGCGCACCGGCAGTTTCAATTCGGCGCTCCAGAAATCCAGGCAGTACCACTGCAACTGGCCGGCATTGCGTTCGAACAGCGGCTGCAACTCCATCTCGGCCATGGCCCGGCTCACCCCGTGCAACTCGGCGTAACGCTGTGGCAAGTGCTCCATCCAGAAATGGTTGTCGTAATGCAGGTCCAGCAGCGTGCCGTCCATGTCCAGCAGAACGGTGTCGATGTCGCGCCAGGGCAGCAGGGACATAAAAAACTTCTCCAGCGGTAAAAGAGATATCCGAGGTCAACAATCAGGATAGGCCGGGTATAGTAACGCGTTCACGCCCAGGAGCTTTTCATGCGCCAGAAACCCACCGTACTCGCCCGCGAGATCGTCGCCACCAGCCGTCTGTTCTGTGTCGAGGAGCTGAAACTACGCTTTTCCAATGGCGTGGAGCGCACCTACGAGCGTCTGGTCGGCAAAGGCGCAGGCTACGGCGCGGTGATGATCGTGGCCATGCTCGATGCCGATCACGCGGTGTTGGTCGAGGAATACTGCGGCGGCACCGATGAATATGAACTGTCCTTGCCTAAAGGCCTGATCGAGCCGGGTGAAGACGTGCTGGCGGCGGCCGAGCGTGAGCTCAAGGAAGAAGCCGGGTATGGCGCGCGGCAATTGGAGCATCTGACCGAGTTGTCGTTGTCGCCCGGTTACATGAGCCAGAAAATCCAGGTGGTGCTGGCCACCGATCTGTATGAAGAAAGCCTTGAGGGCGACGAGCCCGAGCCGATGGGCGTGGAAAGGATCAACTTGCGTGAGCTGTCTGCGCTGGCACAGAACCCGCGTTTCACCGAAGGCCGTGCCTTGGCGGCGCTGTACCTGGCCCGTGATCTGCTGACCCAGCGCGGGGTGTATCTGCCATGAATTTTCCACATCCATTGATGGCGCCGGTGGTTGAACTGGCGTTGAAGGCTGGCGATGCGATTTTGCCGTTCTGGCGCACCGGCACGGCGGTGACGGCCAAGGCTGACGATTCGCCGGTGACCGCTGCCGATCTGGCGGCTCACCATTTGATTCTGGCCGGGTTGACCGCGCTGGACCCCAGCATCCCGGTGCTGTCCGAAGAGGACGCCAACATCCCGCAAAGCGTGCGCGCCGGGTGGCAGCGCTGGTGGCTTGTGGACCCGTTGGACGGCACCAAGGAATTCATTTCCGGCAGTGAAGAATTCACCGTCAACATCGCGCTGATTGAGCAGGGACGGGTGGTATTTGGCGTGGTGTCGATGCCGACCAACGGGCGTTTCTACGTCGGTGGTGCCGGTTTGGGCGCCTGGCGTGGCGACAAGGGCAGCTCGCCATTGCCGATCCAGGTCCGCGAAGTGCCTGCGGCGGGGGAAGCGTTTACGGTGGTTGCCAGTCGTCGACATTCGAGCCCGGAGCAGGAGCGCTTGCTGGCCGGGTTGAGCGATAGCCTGGGGGAGTTGCAATTGGCCAACATCGGCAGTTCGTTGAAGTTCTGTCTGTTGGCGGAAGGGGCGGCGGATTGTTATCCGCGCCTGGCGCCGACTTCGCAGTGGGACACGGCCGCGGCGCAAGGCGTGCTGGAAGGCGCGGGCGGCGAAGTGCTGGATTTGAGCGGTGCGCCGTTTTGCTATCCGGCGCGGGAGTCGTTGTTGAATGAATTCTTTTTGGCGCTGCCGGCGAAGGCTGCGTGGCGCGAAAAATTGCTGGAACTGGCCCGTTCCTGACCGCGGCTAGAAGGGCTTACCCCACAATCTGCCAACTATGCAAAACCCTTGTGGGAGCGAGCCTGCTCGCGAAGGCGGTGTATCAGACAACACTAATGTCGGCTGACACGCCCTCTTCGCGAGCAGGCTCGCTCCCACATGTTTTTGTGCTGGCCTCTACTCAGCGGTGCAGCACGTACTGCCCCGCAAACCGCACCGCATCCTCATCACTGTCGACATTCACAATCCTGGAATGCAGCGTCAACCGCGCCCGCCCATAACGCTGATACATCGCCAGAAACTTCTTCCACACCGCCGCACTCGGTGCCTGGCAAATCGCTGTCGCATCCATGGTCACTGGCAGTGGATAGCTGATCTGCCCTTCGTGAATCACGATGTGCCCGTCTTCAATCCCTTCTTCACGCAAGCGCAAATGCAGCCAGCCCCAACCCGCCAGCACCGCGCCGCAATACAGGCTGCCGCCGAACATGGTGCTTTTGTGGTTGACGTTGGCTTCCAGCGGCAAGTACAGGCGCAGTTGCTGGTCGTGCCAGTCGAGCACTTTGACGCCCATCGCCTGCGTCAGTGGGATGTCGTGATGGAGAATGGATTCCAGGTGACGACTGTCGCGGCTCATGCACGGACCTCTTGTTTGAAAGTGATGAATTAACGGACGCTCAATCGAGATCGTCGCTCGTACCGCTGGCGCTACCCGCGAAGTTCAGCCCATGTTTGCGCAGCTTGTCGTGCAAGGTTTTGCGCGGGATGCCCAGCGCTTCGGCGAGGCTGCGCACGGAGCTGTGAGAGCGCGCCAGTTCGGCGGCGATCAGGCTCTTTTCAAAGTTTTCCACTTGCTCGCTCAAGCCGCCGCTGACCCCTTCAACTGGCACGCTGCTTGCGCCATCCGACGTGTTGTTGTCCAGCGCCAGCTCCAGGCCCAAGGCAAAGCGTTCGGCGGCGTTTTGCAGTTCACGCACGTTGCCCGGCCAGGTGTGGCGCAGCAACAGGGCGCGTTGCCCCGGTTGCAATTCGTGGGGCGGTAAACCGTGGCGGGCGCTGGCTTCGTCGGCGAAGTGCTGGAACAACATCAACGCGTCTTCGCCGCGTTCGCGCAGCGGCGGAATGCGCAAGGGCGCGACGTTCAGGCGGTAATACAAGTCAGCGCGGAAGCGCCCTTGATCGGCGGACTGGCGCAGGTCTTCCTTGGTCGCGGCGATGATGCGGATGTCCAGCGGGATCAACTGATTGCCGCCCAAGCGCTCGACGACGCGTTCTTGCAGCAAGCGCAGCAATTTCACCTGCACATCCAGGCTCATGCTTTCGATTTCATCGAGAAACAGCGTGCCGCCATTGGCGAACTCGAACTTGCCGATGCGACGTTTTTGCGCGCCGGTGAATGCGCCGGGCTCGTGGCCGAACAGCTCGCTTTCCACTACCGACTCGGCCAGTGCGCCAGCGTTGATCGCCACGAACGGGCCATTCCGACGGTTCGACAAATCGTGCAGCGCACGGGCCACGACTTCTTTGCCCGCGCCGGTTTCACCGAGGATCAACACGTCAGCCTTGGTCGCGGCCAGTGCGCCAATCTGCTCGCGCAGGCGCAGCATCGGCGCCGATTGCCCAACCAGGCGGGTGCTCAGTTCGTTGCGATCACTCAAGGCCAGACGCAGGCTGCGGTTATCCAGCACCAACCGGCGCAAGGCCAGCGCACGGCGCACGCTGTCGAGCAGGGCATCGCTGGCGAACGGTTTTTCGAGGAAGTCATAAGCCCCGGCGCGCATGGCTTGTACCGCCAGCGGCACATCGCCGTGGCCGGTGATCAACAGCACCGGCAGCTCCGGGTCCTGGGCATGCAGTTCGGTCAGCAATTCGAGACCGTCCATGCCCGGCATCCGAATGTCGCTGACCACCACGCCCGGCCAGTCGCGCTCCAGTTGCGCGGCCAGGCCTTTGGCTTCGGCCAGCGGCAGGATTTTCAGGCCGGCCAGGTCCAGGGTCTGACTCAAGGCCTGACGCAAATGGGGATCGTCGTCGATCAACACGACCTGAATGCGATTGTCGATGGTCATGCACTTCGGTCCTCGGACGGTTGCAGGCTCACGCCCGGTGCGCCAGCGCGCAGCTTCAGGGTAATCAGGGCGCCACCTTCCTTGTGGTTGGCGAACGACAGTTCACCTCCGAAGGCACGCATCAGGGTTTCGCAAATCGCCAGCCCCAGTCCAAGCCCTTGTGTGCGGGTCTTGGTGGTGTAGAAGGGCTCGCTCGCACGCCCCAAGGCTTCCATGCAAAAGCCGGGGCCGTTATCGCGAATGTACAAAGTGACGCCGTCTGCGGTGGATTGGGCACTCAACCAGAGTTTACGTGGCGGACCTTTTTCGGTCAGCGCATCGAGGGCGTTGGCCAACAGGTTGCCGAGCACCTGACGCAGACGGGTTTCCCCGGCCTCGACCCACAGCGTGGCGGCGGGCAAATCGCGGATCAATTCGACTTCCATGCTGCGTCGACGCTTGGCCAGCAACGCCAACGCGTCATCCAGCGCCGGTTGCAGGGCCACGCTTTCCGGCGCGTGACGATCACGGCGGGCGAAGGCGCGCAGGTGAGCGATGATCGAGGCCATGCGCCCGGTCAATTCGCTGATCAGTTTGAGGTTGCCACGCGCATCGTCAGTGCGTTGATGATCGAGCAGCACCTCGGCATTTTCCGCATAGCTGCGAATCGCCGCCAGCGGTTGATTGAGTTCGTGGCTGATGCTCGCCGACATCGTGCCGAGTGCCGACAATTTGCCGGCCTGGACCAGATCATCCTGGGCGCGAACCAGCTCTTGCTGGGCATGCTCGCGCTCCAGCACTTCCTGTTTCAATCGGCGGTTGAGGCCTTCAAGGTCGCTGGTGCGCTCGGCGACCCGACCTTCGAGTTCACGCCGGGCCTTGGCTTCGAAGGCGATCCGTTCGAGGTAATGGCGTCGGCGCTGCATCATCAGCCCGAGCAACAGCATTACCACCAACAGCGTTGCGCCACCAATGGCGACCACCGTGCGCACCGGGCGATCGATCAGGGTGCGTGGGGCAAGGATGCTGACGTTCCAGCCGGTTTCGGCGATCTGCCGGGTCTGCGTCAGCCAGGCATTGGGATTGAGTTTCAGCGGCTTCGGATCGCGGGTCGGATACGGCTGGATCGCAGAAATGGCCTGGTTTTCTTCATCGCTCAACGGGCGGGTCGAGCGAAAGCGCCACTCCGGTCGCGAGGTGAGAATGACCACGCCGTTGTGGTCAGTCAGAAGAAGTTGTTCCGGGGTTTTGCCCCAGAGGCTTTCGGTGTGGTCCAGGTCGACCTTGACCACCAGCACGCCGATGACTTTTTCGCCATCGCGTACCGCGGCGGCGAAGAAGTAGCCGCGTTTGGCCGAGGTCGTGCCCAGGCCGAAAAACCGTCCGAGCCGCCCGGCCATAGCTTCACTGAAATAAGGCCGGAAGGAAAAATTACGCCCGACGAAGCTGTCATGTTTGTCCCAATTGGACGCCGCCAGTGTCTTGCCACGGGTGTCCATCAGGTACATGACTTCGGCACCCGTTTGGGTGCTGATGTTTTTCAGCAAGCGGTTGGCGTTGCCTTGGGTGACGCTATCGTCTGGCGCACCGAGTACGGCGCGCAGGGCCGGCAGGTCGCCGAGGATCTGCGGCAAGACTTCATAACGGTGCAACGTGCCCAGCAGGTTGGCGACGTACAGGTCGAGGGTCTGACGGTTCTGCCCGGCCAGTTCGCTGCGGTAGTAGCGCTCGGCCAAATGCTCCAGCGGCCACAGCAGCGGCGCCAGGCACAGCGCCAGCAGGGCGAGGCTGCGCCAGCGGGGTCTGCGAGGGAGGGTCGGAGTCATGAGCATCGAGCGCCTGAGGGTACAGGCGCATTATGCCTAGGCTTGATGGCGCAGTCTGCGCACCTTGGCCAAGTCGTGGTGGCGACGAAGATGCAGGCAGGGTTTCAGGAAAAGACTTCAGCGTCCTTGAAGAATGCGGCTGCCTGGTCTTTTCCGGACAGTTGCGGTGCGTCTTCCAGTTGCCAATCGATGGCCAGGTCCGGGTCGTCCCAGCGAATGCTGCGCTCGGCGGAGGGGGTGTAGTAGTCGGTGGTTTTGTAGAGGAATTCGGCGAACTCGCTCAGCACCACGAAACCGTGGGCGAAACCTTCCGGGACCCAGAGTTGGCGATGGTTGTCGGCCGACAGACGCACCGCTACCCATTTGCCGAAATGGGGTGAGCTACGACGAATATCCACCGCCACATCCAGCACTTCACCGGCCGTCACGCGGACCAGTTTGCCTTGGGTGTTTTCCAACTGGTAATGCAGGCCGCGCAGTACACCTTTTTGCGAACGGGAATGGTTGTCCTGGACAAACTGTGTGTCCAGCCCCGTCGCTTCTTCGAAGGCCTTGGCATTGAAACTCTCATAGAAGAAGCCGCGTTCGTCACCAAAAACCTTGGGTTCGATGATCAGAACACCGGGTAGGTCGGTGGTGACAACATTCATGGTGCTTCTCCGGTAATAGGCGTTGATGGCGGACATTCTTGCGCAAAGTGCCGAGGGAGGCGAGTACGACTTGATTTTTTCTAATCCGATCGCTGGTTGTGTTGAGTGTAAGGGCAGTTCAGGCAATCGAAAGGGGGTTGCGTATCGCCTCTGGCAGTGGCGATATAAGCGGCTAATAACATTTAAGAGGTCGCTGTATGCCGCTCGCCACGTTGATTCATCGCGCCAGTTTGCCCAGCCCGCAAGTGTCTGCGCAGCAAGCGCTAGAGCTGCTGGAGGGACATTACGGGCTGAGCGGAACGTTGCAGGCCCTGGGCAGCCAGCAGGATCTCAACTTTCGTGTGGACAGCGACAAGGGGCGTTTCGTCCTGAAAATCTGCCGCGGCGATTACTCGGCGCTGGAACTGCACGCCCAGCACGCGGGGCTCAAGCATTTGCGTGAGCAGTCCGGCGTGAAGGTGCCGCGAGTGATCCTGGCGAAAAATGGTGCTGATCTGCTCACGCTGGATGTCGCGGGTCAATCGGTACACGTGCGCCTGCTCGACTACATCGAAGGTCAGTCGCTCACCCATCTGGATCACCTGCCGGGTGCCGTGATGGCGGGTTTCGGTCAGTTGTGCGGCGAAATGGACCTGGCCCTGGCCGCGTTCGACCATCCGGGCCTTGAGCGCACATTGCAGTGGGACGCCCGTCACGCCAACGCATTGATCGGCCATTTGCTGCCGGTGATCAAGGATGACGCGCAGCGCCGGTTGATCGCCGAGGCTGCCGAGCGCGCCGAACGTCATCTGCAACCGCTGGTGGACAAGTTGCCGGTGCAGGCCATTCACATGGACATCACTGACGACAACGTGGTCTGGCAGCGCGATGCGCAACGCCAGTGGCAGTTGCAGGGCGTGATCGATTTCGGCGACCTGGTCCGCACCTGGCGCATCACCGATCTTTCGGTGACGTGCGCGGCGCTGCTGCACCACGCCAACAGCGACCCGTTCTACATTTTGCCGGCCATCGAGGCGTATCACGCGGTCAACCGTTTGCAGCCCGCAGAACTGCTGGCGCTCTGGCCGCTGATCGTCGCGCGTGCGGCGGTGCTGGTGCTCAGCGGCGAGCAGCAAGTCAGCATTGATCCGGGCAACCAATACAGCCGCGACAACCTGACCCATGAGTGGGAAATTTTCCGCGTGGCCACCTCGGTGCCGCTGGAACTGATGGAAGCGGCGATTCTGGCGTGTGTTGGCCAGAGCCTGCCGAGCATCGGCAGCGAAGGGTTCGCGCCATTGCTGCCAAGCCTGGTGGGGCGCGAGTTTGCGCTGATCGATCTGGGCGTCCTCAGCCCGCATTTCGAGGCGGGCAATTGGGAGCAGGAAGGGATCGACCAGCGACTGTTGACGGAAGCCGCCGCCACCCACGGGTTGGCCGCCAGTCGCTATGGGCAATACCGGTTGTCGCGAACCCGGCCAGACACTGCGGACGAGCCGGACACTTGCCCGTTGCACGTCGAGTTGCGAGTGCCCCACGGCACGGCGGTCGAATCGCCGTTTGCCGGGGTGGTTCATCAACCCTCGGCGGGCGTGCTGCAACTCGACGGTCCGCAACTGAGCGTACGGCTGTGGGGCGTGACCCCGTCGCTGCACGTGGGCGCCGCGCTGGTCAAAGGCCAGGTGCTGGGCTCGGTCAGCGGTCCGCTGATCGTGCAGTTGTGCCGAGGCACTGCGTTCAATGCGCCGCTGTTCTGCACACCTTCGCGTGCCCTGGCCTGGCAAGCCTTGTGCCCGTCGCCCGCGACATTGCTGGGGCTGGCTTGTGACGCTGAAGAGGAACTGGATTCGCAGACGCTGCTGGCGCGCCGCAGTGCCAGTTTCGCCCGGACCCAAAAGCACTATTACATCGACCCGCCGCGCATTGAACGCGGCTGGCGCAACCACCTGATCGACATGCAGGGCCGCTCCTACCTCGACATGCTCAACAACGTCGCGGTGCTCGGCCATGGTCATCCGCGCATGGCGGCGGTCGCCGGTCGCCAGTGGTCGCTGCTCAACACCAACTCGCGTTTCAACTATGCGGCGGTCGCCGAGTTCTCCGAGCGCTTGCTGAAGCTGGCGCCGGACTCCATGGACCGGGTGTTTTTGGTCAACAGCGGCAGCGAGGCCAACGACCTGGCGATTCGCCTGGCGTGGGCCTACAGCGGCGGGCGCGACATGCTGAGCGTGCTGGAG
The DNA here is from genome assembly GCF_059415465.1 of Pseudomonas sp. GW821-FHT10C09. NCBI lineage: Bacteria > Pseudomonadati > Pseudomonadota > Gammaproteobacteria > Pseudomonadales > Pseudomonadaceae > Pseudomonas > Pseudomonas sp. GW821-FHT10C09. Next base: position 32,018 of record NZ_JBWKNG010000025.1, on the reverse strand, counting down.
GCCTATCACGGCTGGACGGTGGGCGCCGATGCGGTGTCGACGTCGATTGCCGACAACCCCAAGGCCTTGAGCAGTCGTCCGGACTGGGTGCATCCAGTCGTCGCGCCGAACACGTATCGCGGGGAATTCCGTGGCCCGGACAGCGCGCCGGACTACGTGCGCAGCGTCGAACACAATCTTGCGAAAGTCGCTGCACAAGGACGCAAGCTGGCCGGTTTCATTTGCGAACCGGTGTACGGCAATGCCGGCGGAATCTCGTTGCCACCGGGCTATTTGCAACAGGTCTACGCCATGGTTCGCGCCCAGGGCGGTGTGTGCATCGCCGATGAAGTGCAGGTCGGCTATGGGCGCATGGGTCATTTCTTTTGGGGTTTTGAAGAGCAGGGCGTGGTCCCGGACATCATCACCATGGCCAAAGGCATGGGTAACGGCCAGCCGTTGGGCGCGGTGATCACCCGCCGGGAAATCGCCGAAGCACTGGAGGCCGAAGGTTATTTCTTCTCGTCGGCGGGAGGCAGTCCGGTCAGTTGCCAGATCGGCTTAGCGGTGCTGGATGTGATGGAAGAAGAAAAGCTCTGGGAAAACGCTCAGGAGGTGGGCGGCTATTTCAAGGAGCGCCTGGAAGCGCTGATCGATATTCATCCGCTGGTGGGCGCGGTGCACGGCTCCGGGTTCTATCTGGGCGTCGAGCTGATCCGCAACCGCGACACGCTGGAACCAGCAACCGAAGAAACCACGGCGCTGTGTGATCGCCTGCGCGAGCTGGGGATTTTCATGCAGCCGACCGGTGATTTCCTCAACGTCCTGAAGATCAAGCCGCCGATGGTGACCTCGCGTCAGAGCGTGGATTTCTTTGTCGACATGCTTTCGAAGGTGCTCGTGGAGGGCCTGTAAACCCATAACCCTGTAGGAGCGAGTTAATTCGATAGATATCGGCTTTTAAGCAAAAAAAAATGACAGAAGGTTTCTTGGTGGCTTCTAAAGCCGATATTTATCGGCTATAAAGTCACCGCTGCCTTGCTGTGGACGATCCACAGCTTGCGCTTCCCATTTCTGTCACGGGTCGATGCCACACTCGACCCCAAGCCTTTGCTCAGGAGCCGATTCATGAGCCGTATCGTTACCGTCGCCGCTACCCAGATGGCCTGTTCCTGGGATCTTGAAGCCAATATCGAAACCGCTGAGAAGCTGGTCCGTGAGGCGGCAGCCAAAGGCGCGCAGATCATCCTGGTCCAGGAATTGTTCGAAGCCCCGTACTTCTGCCAGAAGCCCAACGCGGATTACCTGCAACTGGCCACGACCGTTGAAGACAACGTCGCGATCAAGCACTTCCAGAAAGTCGCCAAAGAACTGCAAGTGGTGCTGCCGATCAGCTTCTACGAATTGGCCGGCCGCGCGCGTTTCAACAGCATCGCGATCATCGATGCCGACGGTTCCAACCTCGGGATTTATCGTAAAAGCCACATCCCGGACGGCCCTGGCTACCACGAGAAGTACTACTTCAACCCGGGCGATACCGGTTTCAAAGTGTGGAACACCCGTTACGCGAAAATCGGCGTGGGCATCTGCTGGGACCAGTGGTTCCCGGAGTGCGCCCGCAGCATGGCGTTGCAAGGCGCGGAAATCCTGTTCTACCCGACCGCCATCGGCAGCGAACCGCACGACAAGACCATCTCGTCCCGTGATCACTGGCAGCGTGTGCAACAGGGCCATGCCGGCGCCAACCTGATGCCGCTGATCGCCAGCAACCGCATCGGCAACGAAGAGCAGGACGGCTACGACATTACCTTCTACGGCTCTTCTTTCATCGCCAATCAGTTCGGCGAAAAAGTTCAGGAGCTCAACAAAACCGAAGAAGGTATTCTTGTGCACACTTTCGACCTCGACGAACTGGAACACATTCGCAGCGCGTGGGGTTCGTTCCGTGATCGTCGCCCGAACCTGTACGGCGCACTGAAAACTCTCGACGGTTCCCTGGAGTCCTGATTCTCATGACCACTTTGCACACCACGCCTCGCGCCGACGGCTTCTACATGCCGGCCGAATGGGCGCCACAAACCCAGACCTGGATGATTTGGCCCGAGCGCCCGGACAACTGGCGCCTGGGTGGCAAACCGGCGCAAGCCGCACACGTGGCGGTGGCAAAAGCCATCGCGCGTTTCGAGCCGGTGACCGTCGCGGTTTCCGCAGGCCAGTACGAAAACGCTCGCGCCCGTCTCGACGTGCCGAATATTCGTGTGGTGGAAATGTCCAGCGATGACGCGTGGGTGCGCGACACCGGCCCGACGTTCGTCATCAATAACCGTGGCGAAGTCCGTGGCGTGAACTGGGACTTCAACTCGTGGGGCGGTTTCGACGGCGGCCTGTATTCGCCGTGGAACCGTGACTCGCAGGTGGGCGGCAAGATCCTCGAGATCGAGCGCAGCCAGCGTTACCGCACCGAGGGCTTCGTGCTCGAAGGCGGTTCGATTCACGTCGATGGCGAAGGCACCCTGATCACAACCGAAGAATGCCTGCTTAACCGCAATCGCAATCCGCACCTTGATCGTGCAGAAATCGAAGCGGTGCTCAGCGCCAATCTGGCTGTGGATAAAATCATCTGGCTGCCGGACGGTTTGTTCAACGACGAAACCGACGGCCATGTGGATAACTTCTGCTGCTACGTGCGCCCGGGTGAAGTATTGCTGGCCTGGACCGATGACCCGCAAGACCCGAACTACCAGCGCTGCCAGGCCGCCATGAAAGTCCTGCAAAGCAGCACCGACGCGAAGGGTCGCCCCTTCACGGTGCACAAGATGCCGATTCCGGGGCCGCTGTACGCGACCGAAGAAGAGTGCGCGGGTGTCGACCCGGTGGACGGCACTCAAGAGCGGAATCCAACCGTTCGTCTGGCCGGTTCCTACGTGAACTTCCTGATCGTCAACGGCGGCATCATCGCGCCAAGCTTCGATGACCCGCTGGACGGCCCGGCAAAGGAAATTTTGCAGACGCTGTTCCCGCAACACGAAGTGGTGATGGTGCCAGGCCGGGAACTGTTACTGGGAGGCGGTAACATTCACTGCCTTACCCAACAGCAACCCGCACCGCACAAGGAGTGAGTGGGGTTGTAACAGCCTGAGTCGATTGCAAAATCAACCGGGTTCAGGCGAACCCTCCCCGCACCCTGAAAAGCCCGCAGCCCTTATGGACCGCGGGCTTTTTTGTATCCGCTTGTCGACAGTTCAGAAACATTGGCACAGCTCTTGTATCTGTCATCGCGTGAAACAGGGAGGGGGAGGACTGCGATGTTCTGTCATAAACCTTGGATAAGTTAGCCGCTCACAAACCAGGAGAGAGCGCTGAAATGAACGCCGAAGTGAACGTAGTGAGCGAGCGGGCGTTGCATCCCCTGGCAATTAATAGCGAATCGCTCCAGGTCCTTGCGCACTGGTTCAAATCCAATGGAACGCGTCAGATCAGTGAACCTGATCCGCGCCGGATGATGATCGAGCGCTACCCCGCTGGCTTGTTCAGCGAGGCGGAGCTGGAAGCGTTGTGGGATGTGATGGAAGGATAAGAAAAATAAACAAAGGATTGATAAAGCGCTGCCGGGATGGCGGCGCTTTTTTATGGCCGATGGTTTTTTCAGGGACTGTAGGAGTGAGCCTGCTCGCGATAGCGGTTTTTCAGTCAACACTCATGGCGACTGATACACCGCCATCGCGAGCAGGCTGACTCCTACAGGTTTAGCGATCGGCCGGCGCCATTCGACCGATCGACGAAACAGACTGAAAGCCATTCCAGCGTTTTTCCGCAACCACCTGAGGATTAGTCTGCCGGCATTGAATTTTCCTAACTTCGATGCCGGAGCCTTCTGATGATCCTTCATTACATTTATGACCCGTTGTGCGGCTGGTGCTACGGCGCCAAACCATTGGTGCAGGCGGCCCAAGGCGTGTTGCCGGTAATTGTCCACGGTGGCGGCATGATGACGGGCGCCAACCGCAAGGCTGTTTCACCACAACTGCGCAACTACGTGATGCCCCACGATCGACGCATTGCCGAGTACAGCGGTCAGCCGTTTGGCGAAGCGTATTTTGAAGGTCTGCTGCGCGATGAAACGGCGGTGTTCGATTCCGCTCCGCCGATTGCGGCCGTGCTGACCGCCGAACAAATCGCCGGGCGCGGGATTGAGTTGCTGGGGCGTTTGCAGACGGCGCATTACGTTGAAGGTCGACGCATCGCTGATGAATCGGTGCTGCTTGAATTGGCAAAAGAGATCGGTCTGGAGCCCCTGGCCTTCGAAGCGGCATTAAAAAGCGCCAATACCGAGCAGCACATCAAAGACAGTCGCGCCCTGTTGGCCAAGTTCGGCGGACAAGGTTTTCCGACACTGGCACTTGAGCGAAATGGCCAGTTCACGCTGGTCGATGTCAGCCCTTGGCTCGGCAAGCCCGAGGCGTTTGCGACTTGGCTGGCGCAACTCGCTTAGACGTTTTTCTTCTATCCATAGTCAATTCATCAAATTGACACAGCATTATGGGCGCGACTAGGATCCCGCCCAACGCCTGTGGCTAACCGCCACGACTCACAAAATAATAAAAGGTCCGCCACGATTTTCTCGTGCGCGGGCCTTTTTGTTTTGGGGTGAAAAAAGAGTGCGATAGCGCCGTTTCAGCCGTTCGACACAGCGCGTTTCAACCCGAAATAAGGAAAACAAAATGTTGAACAAGCGAATCAGCCTGATCGCTCTGGGGATGTTGAGTGCTACACAGGCCATGGCTAACGACCAGGCCGAGTCCAAGGGTTTCGTTGAAGACAGCAGCCTCAAAGTGCTGCTGCGCAACGCCTATATCAACCGTGATTACAAAGACGGCAACCCGGATAAATCCGAGTGGGGCCAAGCGGCCATCGGCACGTTCTCGTCCGGTTTCACCCAAGGCACCGTTGGTGTGGGTGTCGACGCTTTCGGTCTGTACGCCCTCAATCTGGAGCGCAGCGAAGACCGTAGCGGTGCGCAAGGCATCGACTTTTTCAAAAAGGGCGACAGCGGCCAGCCGGCTGACGATCTGTCCAAGGGCGGCGCTGCGATCAAATTCCGCCTGTCCAGCACCACGCTGACCTACGGCGACCAGATGCCGGCCCTGCCGGTGTTGAGCTACGACAACTCGCGCCTGCTGCCAGAAAGCTACACCGGTACCTTGATCACCTCCAAAGAGATCAAAGGCCTGCAACTGGACGCCGGTCGTTTCACCGCCGAATCGCGTAAAAGCGCTGAAGGTCGTGACAGCGGTGGCTTGAAGTCGATCAACGTCTTGGGCGGTAGCTACCAGTTCACCGAGCAATTCAAAGGCGCGCTGTACGCTTCCGACGTCGAAGACGTGTTGAAGAAGCAATACGTGAATGCCAACTACATCTTCCCGATCGACAAGGATCAGTCCCTGACCCTGGATTTCAACGGCTACCGCACCAAGCTGGACGATTCCTACGTCCGCGAAAACGGTATCACCGGCGATGACAACAAGATCTGGAGCCTGGCCGCGACCTTCGCCACCGGCCCGCACTCGTTCACCCTCGCGCACCAGCGCAGCACGGGCGACAGCAACCTCGGCTACGCCTACGGCGGCTATCAGAAAGACCAGGGGCGCGTGGGCGACGGTGGCAACACCATCTACCTGGCGAACTCCTACTGGTCCGACTTCAACGCAGAAGACGAACGCAGCTGGCAGTTGGGCTACGGCCTGGACTTCAGCGCGTTTGGCGTTCCGGGCCTGACGTACAACGTGGCGTATGTGCGCGGTGACAACATCACCACGTCCACCAGCGAAGGCGGTACCGAGCGCGAAATCTTCAACCAGTTCAAATACGTCGTGCAAAGCGGCCCGGCCAAAGACCTGAGTGTGAAGCTGCGCAGCTCGGTGCTGCGTGTGTCGCAGAAGTCCAGCGAGTACAACGTCAGCGGTAACGAACTGCGTGTGTTCGTGGATTACCCGATCAACGTCTTCTGATGATCGAGTAAGCGTTAAAAAATCGAAAATCCCTCGACCGGCTCGGGGGATTTTTTTGCCTGGTGAGGGTTAAAAAGCGCTAGAAAACGCTGTTTTCAGTCGTAAAAGGTCAAATTGCAGCTACTTCAAACGCCGTTTCAAGCAACGCTTGATATGCCTGAAATTCTTTCTCATGGACGCAAATCCTGTGCTCTCTAGATTAGGTTGCTAAATGCACGGAGATTTTGAAAATGCTCGTTTTGAACAAAGAAGTGGGCGAATCGCTACGGCGCGACAAATACGTCAACGTCAAAAGTAGTGACTTCAATCTGTTCGGTCACTTCTCCGACTTCGTCAGATTGACCAGAAGTTGGGAAAACATGGAGCCCGACAGTTACTACGGTCAGGCTGAGGCGGGCAATCGGTACCGACGCTACAGCGATTTCGAATACAACCCGAAGACTCGTGAACTGACGCAGCTGGAGCACCGCGCCTACGTCCAGTCCAAGGCCAACAATGCCTATGTGGGCGGAATGGTTCGGCACTTTCAGGACTTCTCCGATGAAATCATCCATTCGCCGGTGATGCGCAGCCTGATCGACACGGATTTCGAGGTGTACAAAAACGTTCTGCCGCCGGAACTGCACGATGAAATCTGGCAATGCCAGATTCACCAGATCCGTATCGAGATCAAACCAGGCAAGCAACTGGAGATCACCCCGGAAGGTATTCACTGCGACGGTTACCCGTTCAGTGGCGTGCATTTCTGGGGACGCAATAACGTGGAGGGGGCGGAAAGCCGCTTGTACAGCGCCCATGAACAAGAGCATCTGGCGTCGACGACTTACACGGACATTCTCGATACCACTTACTTCCTGGATCGGGACATGCGCCACTACGTCACGCCGGCGCGCAACACCCATTCCCACGCCATGGCCTATCGGCAAATTCTGGCGATTTCCTTCTCGCGGCCCGGGACCGCTTTCGACATTGTTCGCTGAACAGTACAACGCCGCGATCAACCTCGCTGAGTGCCCTGCACCGGTGATGTTGAGGCGTACGACAGCCAAGGACGCACAGCGCCTGGAGCGCTTCTTCCGGCAATTCGAAGAGGTGTCCTTCTGCGAATGGCAGGACGCCAAGTGCCTGCGCGGTGTGTTGGTGCAAAAGACCACCACCGCCTTCATCGCGCTCGACACCAGCGGCGAAATTGTCGGCGCGGTGCTCGGCGGCATGCTGGGTAGTCGCGGCACGATCAACCATTTGGCGGTGAGCCCGTTGTATCGCAGCCAGGGCGTCGGTCAACGGCTGGTTGAAGCGGCCTCGGCGGACATGAAACGCGTGGGCGTGCTGCGCATGTTCCTGTTTGTCGACGATGCCAACCTCGCCGGCCAACGCTTTTGGAGTGCCCAAGGGTTTTATGAGCCACGCGGCGAAAGAACATTTGAGAGGGATCTATGAATGAGACGTCCAGCAGCCGTCCGCTGATGGTCGGGCCGCAACAACGTTCGCGCACCTTTGCAGAAGCCAGCCCGGTAGTGGCGGGCTATTTCACGGTGTCGTTCGTGTTCGGCCTGATGGCGGTCAATGCCGGGATGCCAGTGTGGTTGCCGGTCGCCATGTGCCTGTTTGTCTACGCCGGTGCTTCACAGTTTGCCGCGCTGGCACTGATTACCAGTGGCGCGTCGCTGACCACCATTGTCCTCACCACATTTTTGATCAACGCGCGGCACATGCTGATGTCCGTTTACATGGCCAAGGCGTTGCAGGCGATGGGACTCAGTCGTCTTGAGCGTTGGTGTTACGCGGGTGGGTTGACCGATGAATCGTTCGCTTTCCACAGCGTCAAACTGGGCAAAGGAGCGCCGGTCAATGTGCGCTACCTGATTGGCTTCAATCTGTTTTGCCACACGTCGTGGGTGCTCGGCGGTTTGCTCGGGGCGATTTGCGCGCAGTACGCGGCGCACTTGATCAAGTATCAGCTCGACTACGCGCTGACGGCGATGATGCTCTACGTCCTGGTTTCGCTGTGCAATACGCGTAATAAACTCATCGCTGCACTGGCCGCTGTCGCCTGCATGGGCGCACTGAGCCTGGTCGGCAGCTCGCCGTTCAACGTATTCATCGCCACCTTTGTGGGCTGCGGGGTGGGTGTATGCCTGACCAAACGTTTCTGATTCTGGTCGTCGTCCTGATGATGGCCGTGACCTTCCTGCCGCGTGCGCTGCCGCTGCAAGTCAACACCGACCATTGGCCGCCCTTCGTCGCCCGTGCGCTGGAATACTTGCCGGTGGCGATCGTCGCTGCCATCAGCGTTACGCCGTTGTTGATCAAGGATCAGCACGTGCAGCTCGATCGCCCGGAATTTTATGCCGCGATTCCGACGTTGTTATGTGCGTACTTCAGCAAAAACCTCTTTCTCTCCGTTGCGGTGGGAACGGCTGCGTACATTGCGCTCGGTTCGTTCCTGTAGCGGCAGGTCGACCACATCGTGCAACGCCTGGCCCGACAACTCAGGGTTATTGACCGCCAACCGCACTTCGAGGGCATCTTCGAAGCCAGGGAAAATGGTCAAGCCGTTACGTTGGGCCGCATCACGGGACACCATGCCGAGGCCATCCATTTGCGTGATCAGCGACAGCGTCAGCGTTTCACTGCAGGAGTAGACCATCCGCTTGTTCGACTCGTAATTGCCCAGACCGGCGTCGAGAAAGCGCAAGAAGCTGTGGGAGTACGGACAATCGTCAGCCGGCCGAACCTGAAACTTGTTGCCAAGCATCACCAGCGGATCATGTTCCTGGCCGCAATGGGCACCGACCACCTGCACCTGGACGTCGGGCAGGATAATGCTCGGTAATCCCGGCTGCTGCGGGCCGATCAACACCGCCAGGTCGAAGTCTTCGTTCTTCAGCTTGCTGAGGTTCTCCATCGACTCGGCGTAGCTGAACTCCAGCTGATAGTCGGGAAACACCTCAATCAGGCGTCCGATCATTCGCCGATTGAAGTCAGACGAAAGCGTCGTGTTCAGCGCCACCCTGAGCGTGCGCTGCCCAGGCTCTTTCAACGCGGCGACTTTTTCTTCGAGTTGCCGCGTGGCCACTAACACCTTGTCCATGAAAGGCGTGAGCTCCGTGCCCTGCGTGGTCAGGGTCAACCCCTTGTTGGAGCGACGAAACAACCGAAAACCAAACTGCTCTTCGACCTTGTTCAACTGCGCAGCCAATGCCTGCACCGTTAAACAGGAATGCTCTGCCGCCGCCGACAATGAGCCGGTCTGCACAATGCGCATCAGGTTGCGTAGGGTTCTGCTATCCATTGGGTAATGCCCTCTAAAGTGGGCTGGCTATTGTTGAGTACCTGGCCGTCGGTTGGGCGATACGTGCTGGCTATAATCCTGCACCTGAACCCGCTTGTCCCGAGTTTAGTAGCGAAATGATGCGGGCGTCCGATGGTTGGAGGGTTGCGCAGGATCGAGGGTTTTCTGGGGAGGGTGGGTAATCGGGGTCAAAGAATGCTCGGACCGGGAGGTTTGGGCATTTTTTTGCGTTTTGTTTTCCCCTGTCACAGCAGGCTCCTCCACCACAAATGATCAAAACGATCATTTGAATGATTGATTTGCGCAATTTATGACGAAAGCCTAAGATAAATTTGACTGAATTAATCACTGCGTGATCGATTCAGTCAGTTTCGAGGTGATAAACGTCTTGCCAAACAATTATAAAAGGAGACCCTCGTGGCCCAAATTCCTATCAAGCGCACCATAGAACGCATCCCTGGCGGCATGATGATTGTCCCGCTGCTGATCGGTTCGCTGGTGGCTACCTTTCTTCCCGATACACCGAAGTTTTTCGGCTCTTTCACCAATGCGCTGTTCACCGGGGCATTACCCATCCTCGCGGTGTTCTACGTTTGCATGGGCGCGAGCATCAACATCAAGGCCACGCCTTACCTGCTGAAGAAGGGCGGCACGCTGCTCATCACCAAAGTCGGCATCGCCGTCCTGATTGGCATTGTGCTTGGGCACTTCCTGGGCGAGCAGCCGGTTTCGTCAGGTCTGTTCGCCGGTATTTCCACGCTGGCGATCGTTGCTGCGATGAACGACACCAACGGCGGGTTGTACATGGCGCTGATGGGGCAATACGGTCGATCCGAAGACGTCGGTGCCTACTCGGTCATGTCCCTGGAGTCCGGGCCTTTTCTGACGATGGTCACCTTGGGTATCGCCGGCCTGTCGGCCTTCCCGTGGCCGACGCTGGTGGGCAGCATTCTGCCGCTGGCCCTGGGCATGTTGTTGGGCAATCTTGACCGTGACATGCGCGATTTTCTGGCCAAAGCCGTTCCGGTGATGATCCCGTTCTTCGCCCTGGCACTCGGCGCCAGCCTGGATTTGCATAACGTCTGGCAGGCCGGTTTGCTCGGTCTGGGAATGGGTGTTGCGGTTGTCGTGTTGACCGGTATCCCGCTGTTCTTCGCTGACCGTTTGACCGGTGGCACTGGCGTCGCCGGCGTCGCAGCGGCCACTACCGCCGGGAACGCCGCCGCCGTGCCAGCACTGATCGCGGCGGCCAATCCGGTGTACGCAGAAGCGGCCAAGAGCGCGACCATATTGGTCGCTGCTTGTGTCGTAGTGACCGCGATTCTCGCGCCGCTGCTCACCGCCGCCGTTGCAAAGCGCGTGCAACAACGCAATCCCGTCGTTATCCCTGAACCGGAGATCGAGCCTCAAAAGCAGGAGGCCTTGCGATGAGGATTCTGATCATCGCGGACGATTTGTCGGGCGCGGCAGATTGCGCCATCGGTTTTGCGAGCGCGGGGCTACAAACGGTGGTCACGCTCGACCCTTTGAATGACAAGGCTGACGCTCAGGTGATTGCGGCCGATACGGACACTCGACGCCTCTCTCCGGAGCGGGCCGCCGAGCGCACCGTCGCTGCATTTAAAGCGCTGCATCAACCTGGGCAGCGACTGTATAAAAAGATTGACTCGACCTTGCGTGGCAACTGGGCGGCCGAAGTCGCTGCCCTGCAACCGTTGGCAGGCCTGGCCATCGTCGCCCCGGCGTTTCCCGCCACCGGGCGTACGTTGCGTGGCGGTCGGGTGTTCGTGAACGGCCAGCCACTGGAAACCACCGACACCTGGAAACTCGAAAACGCCGACCGCCCGGCTGACGTCGAAGCGATGCTCATCGCCGCAGGCCTTAGCACCGCGAAGCTGGACCTCGACACCTTGCGCGGCAACGAAAATGCGCTCGCACAGCACATTATCGAAGTCGCCCGCAGCGGCACGCAGGCGTTGATCGTCGACGCACAAACCGAAGATGACCTGCTGACCCTCGCTCGCCTGACCGCGTCGATGGAACAGCCGCTGTTCTGGATTGGTTCGGGTGGTCTAGCTCGGGAAATAGCCGGTCTTCCTGGCTTCAGCGAAACAGGTTTCACGGCCATCGAACCGGATGCCGTCGAAAAAAGTCAGGCGCCTATCCTGATACTCGTCGGTAGCCTTTCCGGAGTCTGCGATCGGCAATGCGCACTGCTCAAGGAGCGTGGCGGCGTCAGCGAATTGGTCGTACCGCCCGAGGTCCTTCGCCAGGGCACAACGCATGTCGATTGGGCGACGTGGCAGGCGCGCATCGGCGAGCAACTGGACGGCTGGAGTGACCTGCTGCTGCGCATCGGCCGCGATGAAGCGTTCGATCCCCAGGAGGGCGCGCAACTTTCGACCCTGCTGGCCGTGTTGGTAGAGCCACACTTTGCCAAAATCGGCGGCTTGATCGCCACGGGTGGCGAGACGGCGCGGGCCATATTGACCACCGTCGGCATCGACAGCCTGCAACTGCTGACGGAAATCGAAGCCGGCGTCGCCTTCGCCCGCCCGACCGTTTCCCGGCAGGGCCATCGTCCCGGCATCGTTACCAAGGCAGGCGCGTTCGGCACCGATCACGCCTTGTATGCGGCATGGCAACACTTGAGCGACAACGCCAATCGCTCCCCGTCCAAACGCACACGAATCCAAGGACTCCAATGAACACTATGAACAACTACCTCCCCATCATCGGCATCACCATGGGCGACGCCACGGGCGTCGGCCCGGAAATCATCGTCAAGAGCCTGACTCATGACATCGTCTACCAGCAATGCCGACCACTGGTGATCGGCGATGCCCGTCGCCTGGAGCAGGCCAACGTCATCGTCGGCGGCAGCGCCAAAGTGCGCCGCATCGAAGACGCCTCCCAAGCGTTGTACGAGGCCGGCACCATTGACTGCATCGACCTCGACCTGATCCCCGACGACCTGCCGTTCGGTGAACTGTCGCCCATCGCCGGTGACGCCGCTTATCAATACATCGCCCGCGCTGTGCAACTCGCCGAGGCCAGCCAGATTGATGCCATTTGCACCGCGCCATTGAACAAGGAAGCGCTGCACGCCGGCGGCCACAAATACCCGGGCCACACCGAAATGCTCGCGCACCTGACCAACGTCGACGAAGTCTCGATGATGCTGGTGGCGCCGCAGCTGCGGGTGATTCACGTCACCACCCACATCGGGATCATCGACGCGATCCGCAAGATCGAACCGGGCCTGGTCCAGCGCACCATCGAGCGCGGCAACGCGACGCTGATCAAGGCCGGCATTGCCAAGCCACGAATCGGCGTGTGCGGGATCAACCCGCATGCCGGTGAAAACGGTCTGTTCGGTTATGGCGAAGAGGAAGAAAAGATCATCCCTGCGGTGAAGCTGTTGCAGGAACGCGGCCTCGACGTAACCGGCCCGCTGCCCGCCGATACGCTGTTCTTCCGCGCCGGGCGCGGCGACTTCGACCTGGTGGTGGCGATGTATCACGACCAGGGCCACGGCCCGGTCAAAGTGCTGGGGCTTGAAGCCGGTGTGAACGTGACCGTGGGCCTGGACGTGATCCGCACTTCGGTCGACCACGGCACTGCTTTCGATATCGCCGGCAAGGGCATCGCCGATGAACGCAGCCTGCTCGAAGCGCTGCGCCAGGGTGCGGAGCTTGCCACGCGACGGGGATGAGGCGCATGGGCGCTGTCGTGTAAGATCGACCACCGTCCACACAACGAGACCCGCCATGAAAGCCTCCGAACGCCACCGCGCCATCCTCGATCTCGTACGCATTGGCGATGCCAACGTCGAGCAATTGAGCGCGGCGCTCGGGGTCTCGGAAGCGACCGTGCGACGTGACCTGACCATGCTCGCCAAACAGCGGCACCTGGTGCGCACCTACGGCGGCGCGACTTCGGTGGTTGGCGTTCATGAGCCGGAAGCTTCCCTCGAAGAACGCAAGACCAGCCAGTGGGAACAGAAAGACGCCATCGCCCAAGCGGCGGCGGCTCACGTTCAGGATGGCGATACCGTATTGCTCGATGGCGGCACCACCTGCGCCGCGCTGGCTCACCATTTGTGTTCACGGCAAGACGTGCATGTGGTGACCAATAATCTGCTGGCGGTGATGACCCTGGCCAACGCGCCGGGCGTGCGCCTGACCCTGATCGGCGGCGATCTGCGCAGTTCGAGCATGAGCACATTGGGGCCGTTGGCGGAACTGACGTTGAGCCGGCTGAGCGTCGACAAGGCCTTTCTGGGTGCGGACGGTGTGGTCGCGGAGTTTGGTTTGTGTGAAGCGAGTGCGCAGCAGGCGTATCTCAAGGAATGCATCATCAAGCGTGCGGCGCAGATTGTTGTCCTCGCCGACACCGACAAACTCGGCCGCGCGCGGCAACAGCATTGGACGCCGATTGAGCGGGAGTGGCGGTTGATCACCGGTTCCACCGCAGATGAAGCTGCGCTAGCGCCGTTTTATGCGCTTAAGCAGATCACGGTGGAAACCGTCGACGTCGCTTGATTGCTCACCTCTGTGACGAGGGAGCTTGCTCCCGCTGGGCTGCGTAGCGGCCCCAAAATCTGACAAGCAACGCCGATGGTTTGCACTCAAGCACTAGCAATCGCCCCTCGCGACAAGACTCATGTCGCAAAAATCCAATTTCGGCGACACGTGTCGCCAACATGTCGTCCGCGGCGACACGTTCCGAAGACGTGTCGCAAAAAGTGAAAAATTGCGACACGTTATGGCCTCATGTCTACACTGGCGACATGAGTGAAGGCTATTTCTGCTCAAAAAACATACAAAATGACCAGGATCGCATCCATGACCGAACCGTTACTGCCATGGCAGGCTGACAGGCCATACAACCAACTACCTTTGTTACCGCCAGGAATTGAGATAGAAACACGTGCCGTCCTCAAAAAGTGTATTGAGGCACGCACCGCTTTGGCCGAGTTGAAGCAAGCGGCAGAGTTGATCCCGAATCAGACGGTCCTGATTAATACAATTCCCCTGCTGGAAGCGAAAGACAGCTCGGAAATAGAAAGTATCGTCACCACCACGGATTTGCTGTTTCAGCATGCTCAAGACACTGAAAACCATGCAGACCCGGCGACCAAGGAAGCGTTGCGTTATCGGACGGCGTTGAATCAAGGCTTTCAATCCCTGGCCCAACGACCGCTGTCCACCAACACCGCTGTAGAAATCTGTCGCACCCTCAAGGGTGTGAACCTGGATATCCGCCGGACGCCGGGTACCCAACTCGCGAATGACCGCACCGGTGAAGTTATCTACACCCCGCCCGAGGGGGAGGAGCATTTGCGTAACCTTCTCGCCAATTGGGAACGCTTTCTGCACAATGAAACCGACCTTGATCCCCTCGTTCGAATGGCGGTCGGGCATTATCAATTTGAGGCTATCCATCCTTTTATCGACGGTAACGGTCGAACCGGACGGGTTCTCAACACCTTGTTTTTGATCCAGGAAGGCCTGTTGAACCTGCCTATCCTCTACCTCAGTCGCTACATCATTGCCTACCGAGCCGATTACTACCGGCTCTTGCTGGAAGTCACGACTAAACAGGCTTGGGAACCATGGTTGTTGTTCATGCTGAGCGCCGTGGAAGAGACTGCTCGTTGGACGACGGCCAAGATTGCGGCCATTCGGGCATTGTCCGAACACACCACACAGTTTGTGCGTGAGCAACTGCCAAAAACCTACACGCGTGAACTGGTCGATGTCATTTTCGAGCAGCCTTACTGTCGTATCAGCAACGTCGTCGAGAAGAAAATTGCTCAGCGCCAGGCGGCGTCTCGTCACCTGAAAGACCTCGTAACTATCGGCGTTTTGGAAGAGGTTCAAGTCGGTAAGGAGAAGCTTTTTATCCATCCGAAACTGATGCAGCTACTCATCCGCGACAGCAACGAATTCAGGATTTACGCTGGTTAAGACATGTGAGTGGAAACTAAAAAGCCCCGATTGATTCGGGGCTTTTTCATGCGTGCGATTTGTTTATGGTGCGACGTTACTGGCGCGGTTGTTACACGGTGCGGCAAGTACCTTCACTACGTCATCAATGATCGCCTTACTCATATCCTGTAAATAATGCGACGCCCAGGCATGCCGGTCGGTATCGCGAACCATGGCTGCGTCTGATGCGAGCAGTTTGGCAATGTGAAGTAGGTCAGAGGCGTGGGAGAGGGCCTGGATCACCGGGACGCCGGCGTTGATGCGGAACAGCGGTTCGTTGGCGTGGTAGGAGAAAGGGGTGAGGCCGATGGTTTTCAGGTCTTGGGGGTTGGTCATTGGGCACCTCCGGTTTTTGGGCGGTGGAGGGTAATGACCGGTACAGCAGCGGTGGGAATCTTCAACGGATCAATAACGTGCATTAGCAATACTCCAAAATCAAAGTAGAGCTGCCACGTTCGTTCTCAGGCGAATGGGTGGCAGCTATGCGCAGGCTGAGAAACCGGTATGCACGACCCGGCAGACCCGAAGGTCTCCCACGCATAGCCGCCATTACACGGAAATGCAGGCACAAAAAAGCGCCGGCAATCGTGATTTAGGGCGCTGGTGCGCGCGCATATTACCCGGGTTCTCAGGCCCGGTCGCTGAATTGGCAGCGACGGCTTGAAGGTAGCTTGAGAGGGAAAGATGCGCAATCGTGGCTAGGTGGTGGCGTGGCTTTGCTGAAATACAAATATCAGGCAGCCATAATTTGTATTGAACCAACTTAGAATTTGATTGAGTCGCGACAGAACGCTTTTAGAACAGGTTAAAAAGGTTCTACTAGACTTCATGCGTGAAATGAAGGAGAACCGCATCGGCACTATTTTTTCGGGTTAGGCCTTAGCAAACGGATGAGTGCGTCGAACTTTACGTGTCGTTGTCAGGTATGCACCAGAAGAGCGTTATATTTAAACTGACAATAAAGATATGTAAGGATGCAGACTATATATAGAGAGCTATCTACGAGGAATGATTGCTTTTAAGTGTGTTTTGACAATCGAAAAGCTTAGGAGGGTCGGTACATTTGTCTAAAATAATAAAATAGGGAGGGGGGGTACGTGATTTATTATTGTAGACTCCGTTGGAGTTGCGAACTACCACTTGCTTTTTTAAATACAGCTTAAGGCAGGGTGTTGAAGGCCTTAAAATAAAGATGACGTCAGCGGCAAAAAATTGAATTTTTAACTTTATCTTATTCAGTAATTCCATCAGTTAGTGCTTTAGCATGTGCGGCAATAAAAGGTGGTGGCAAAGCGTTACCAATCATCAAGGCTATTGATTCTTTTCCATGCGACACATCAAATTTATAATCAATTGGAAAGCCTTGAAGCAATGCTGCTTCTCTCAGCGTTATAGTTCGGTTGTAAGAAGGATGCAAAAATCTGCCTTTGGATGGATTTATACATCCACTGGTTATCGTGGGAGCTACATTATCCCAAGACATTCTGCCGTAAACATCTTTAAATCCGTTACTCTTTTTATGACATGCAAGTACCATATTTTCTGGTAGGTCGGATCGACTTCCGCCATTCTTTGGTATCAGTGATATTAGGTGCTTCACATGAGCGGTTCTACGTTCTGGAACTGCATGAACCTTATCTTTTGTTTTTGAGGGACTGCCAACATTTGATAATGCGTCACGAACGGAAACTCGATGTTCTGATTTTATTGCATGTTTTGGAGTATGAACTCGAGATGCTAGTAAAATTAACCGCTTGCGACGTTGCGGAACATTGTAGTCAGCAGCATCCAACACATTTACCGTGTGTGTATAGCCGAGTGCTGATAGGGTATTGCATACATGTTTGAATACTTCATCGTTAGCAAGCGCTGGAACGTTTTCCATCATAATGGTTTTTGGTAGCAATGCTTCCGTGAAGCGAAGAAATTCGCTGATTAATTCGTTTCTTGGATCATAAACTGAAAAGGCTTTATTACGTGTCCGTAACCTAGAAAAACCTTGGCACGGAGGGCACCCAGCTAGCAATGTAAGCTCACCCTTCTTTATTCCAAGCTCTAACATCAGATTGTTAGGGTCTATGTTGCGAATATCGTGCTCATAAAGTCGTATGTTAGGGTGGTTTAGCTTGTAGGTTTCTTGAGCTTTAATATCTATCTCTACCGCCGCCTTCACATCGAAACCGGCCTGCTGCAGTCCGACTGTAAGGCCGCCGCAACCGCTAAAAAGATCAATTGCAGTTAACGATTTTTCTGATGTGCTCATTGGAAGAGATAGGTGCTCATGGCTAGATTGAACAAGTTCTATTGCGGTGCATTTTACTTCAAAATATATAATTATGCACGCTTTAAGTTAAATGCGAAGTTCTTTAGAATATCTGCTATCTCCTTTAGTTCTTGTGATGCATCTCTACCCATTCCAAGAAGTACGGAGCCAAACGCATCTATTTCCTCGCTTGTTGCGGGAGTTCCTTTGTTTTCAGATGCCAGTTTCTCTAACTGCGACTTACATTTTTGAGAGTTGCCTGCTGCGTCTTTGTCGAGTCGATTTGTAGCTTTTAAAGCGATTTCTTCTGGTGAAGAAAGAGGTAGATAATTAAGGTTTCCAGCAATCCATTTTAGGTAACGTCGCCGTACTTCAATAAGTTGTAATTCATTACCGCCTGCATTCCCTCCGTCGATAAGGAATTGAGGCTCCGTGTCGACAATTTCTTTTATCATTTTGCCAAGATCTATATTCTTTGCAGCAGGGATATCTTCAGGTTTTACAAATGGGCCTTTTTTCTGGTCGCCGTCAAGTAACACAAGAACGTTAGGCGATGCATCACCCTCCATAAGTACTGGGATTCGGAACTTCAAAACGGCGCTAGAACCCCCAGGAAGATATTCTACACGGAATATTTTTCGAAGGGCCTCATCCTCGAGAAGTTGCAAAGATTGCTGCACAGTAGTTTGTGCTAATCTGTCTTCGACGATGACTATTATTTCTTTTGAGTCTAAAACACCTAAGCGCTGAAAAGCAGCATAGGGGTGAGTAGAAGGCAGAATAGAAAATGAGCCATCTTGGAGCTGAACAAATGTCTTAATAGCGTTATGGGGTAGAGCTGCAATTAGGTGTGGGGAGTGTGTGGAGAACACCACTTGTAGCTTGTTTTCTTTTGCGGTTTTCGCTATAAATGCCAAGAGGCGTTCTTGGGCTCCGGGATGTAACGAAACTTCCGGTTCGTCTAACAATAGCAGGCTTCCAGGTTTTGCTTCTAATGCTTGAGCTACGCAGCTTGTTACGGCTACTTCACCACTGCCGGCAAAAGCTTCGCTATACTGCCCGTGATCCGTTATGAACCTAATGCTGAGGTTGCCGTCTCCTCTAAAAAGACGATGTTTAACAAGTCTAGCTTCCTTGTACTCTCTACCCAATATAAAACTGACGGCTGAAAGCTCTTCCGGATTTAAAATTCTATTTTCGGTTGCTACTTTTCTATTGTTAAGAATTAGCGATGTGTCCTCTAGCTCTAAAATTTTAGCAAGGCGTGCTGAATCTCGACGAATGAGTTCTTTTTTAGAGTTTATAGTTTTTGCGCCAACTTTTTTTAGCTGGCCTTTTTCTATAGGGTCTTTTCCGAAATAGAAGTATTTGTCGAAAGCGCTTAGCTCTCTACGAAAATTTATATATACAACTTTTCGATTTACCGGGTTCCAACGATCGAGGCTTCGACCTTCGATTTTTCTACCTTTGGCTATATTTGGTATAGCCATAGAGTCACCTGGCGACTCCTTTGTGGGTTCCCAGTAATTGGGGTCTTCTTTCCCGTCTCGTCTCTTTTGTACACGAGCTTTTCTGGTTTCTACTATGGCTTTATGTGCAATATTGTAGTGGCCATAAATAAATCTATTAGGGCTGCCTTCACCCTCTTCTATCGGGTCTACCTCTGTGCTAAACCAATACTCCCCCGTAGATTTTCTAATTGGTGCACCATAAAGAGCGTTTAATACTGATGTTTTCCCTGATCCATTTGGCCCAACCAATGCTGTGATTGGAAATTCGAAGTCAAGCCTTGTATTGGGCGCCATATTTTTATAGCGAGGGAATCGAATATGCGTTATATACTTGGGGAATATTTTATGAACGTTCTCGCTCATTTTTAATAAATTATTAATTTCAGAGTTGAGATCGATCATTCTTACTGTTGTCCCTAGTGTAGTGCTTAAATAAGCTACTGAATAGTAAAGCGGTGAAGGCCTATCCATGCGCCACTTTTGCTGCCCGCAAAGGCAGTCTGCACTAAAATGCCATCATTTCGCCATTTGTTTCAAGATGATTTTTCGTGATGCGGTACATTGGGCACCCCGCAATTCGCAAAAAAGTGCTCAGCGCTTTTGACGAAAATAATTTTGAATCTATTTGATGGCAGTTATTCGGCGTGTTGCACGGAGCCTTAGATTCGTCATCTCGTTCGTAGAGACGTAGATGCTACATAACTCATTACACCAAGTAACTAATGATGTTCCCGCCCCCACCTTTATCCCCTCCAGCTAACTCCCTACATTGAGCTCCATCGCCTACCCATTCATTCCGAAGGGCAGGTCACTGGAGATTCCCTCATGCCTTTTGTCAGCGTTCGCATCACCCGCGATGGCGTTACCTCAGAGCAGAAAGCTCAGGTGATCGCCGAAATCACTGAAACCCTGGAACGCGTCCTCAAAAAGGATCCGCACCTGACCCACATCGTGATCGAGGAAGTCGACACCGATAACTGGGGCTACGCCGGCATCACTACCACCCAGTACCGCAAAAAACTGGCTGAGGCGGAGGGCAAGCCATGACCGCATCCGTCTCCATCGACTTCATTTCCGACGTGGTGTGTCCGTGGTGCGCGTTGGGCGCGACGGCGCTGGAGCAGGCGATCGAGAACGTGGCCGGTGAAGTGTCGGTCGAGCTGACCTACAAGCCATTCGAGTTGAACCCGGACATGCCGGCAGTCGGCGAAAAAGCTGTTGAGCATTTAATGCGCAAGTATGGACGCACCGCCGAAGACGTCGCCGCCGGCAAAGCCATGCAAATCGAACGTGGCGCGGCCATCGGCTTCACGTTCGATCTGGAGAAGCGCACGCACTTCTACAACACGTTTGATGCGCACCGGTTGCTGTTGTGGGCGTTGCAGGAAGGTCGGCAGATCGAGTTGAAGAAGATCCTGTTGCGCGCTTACTTCACCGACGGCCAGAACCCGAGCAACCGCGAAACCCTGGCTCGTCTGGCCGGGGAAGCAGGACTGGATGAGGCAGCTGCGCAGGAAGTGTTGGCATCGGGTGCGTTTGCGACAGAAGTGCGCGAGCTTGAGGAGTTCTACCGCCAGCACGGCATCAACTCGGTCCCGGCCATGATCCTCAACGGTCGTCACTTGGTGTCCGGCTCGCAGTCGGTCGAGTACTACGAACAAATGCTGAGACAAATGGCCAAGGCCCCCGCCGAAGCCTGATTACTTACTTTTTTAAATCATCTTTTAATTAGCAGAGGTTCATCATGAGCACTTCGAACAAAGTCATCGTTATTACTGGCGCCTCCCAAGGCCTCGGCGCAGGCATGGTCAAAGCGTTCCGTGATCTGGATTACAAGGTTGTCGCCACTTCGCGTTCGATCAAGCCGTCTACCGACCCGGACATCCTCACTGTGGCGGGCGACATCGGCGACCCGGCTGTTGCGCAGCAAGTGATCCGTGAAGCGATCGCACGTTTTGGCCGCATCGACACTTTGGTCAACAACGCCGGGATCTTCATCGCCAAGCCGTTCACTGCGTACACCGCTGAAGACTACGCCAATGTGTTGTCGGTGAACTTGAATGGCTTCTTCTACATCACCCAACTCGCGATCACCGAGATGGAAAAGCAAGGCAAAGGCCATGTGGTTAACATCACCACTAGTCTGACGGACCACGCCGTTGATGGTGTGCCATCGGTTCTGGCTTCGCTGACTAAAGGTGGTTTGAATGCAGCGACCAAGTCCTTGGCGATTGAGTACGCCAAGCGCGGGATTCGGGTGAATGCGGTTTCCCCAGGCATCATCAAGACGCCGATGCATGGTGAGGAAACCCATGAAGCGCTGGGGAATCTGCACCCGGTTGGGCATATGGGCGAGATCGGTGACATTGCTCAGGCGGTTGTTTATCTGGATAGCGCGAACTTTGTTACTGGTGAGATTCTGCACGTGGATGGTGGGCAGAGCGCTGGTCACTAAAAGCTTGGCTCACAAATCCCAGAAACAACAAAGCCCTCGTATTTCTACGAGGGCTTTTTTTCACTTCGGGTTCTTATTCCAGGTGCCATTGCGGTTGACGTTTCCAATCGCCAGGAAAGCCCATCAGGCTTAAATTCGTTGATTCCAGATGCTCCATGATTTCTGCGACACGAGGTTTCCACTGGCTGTCGGGACTGATCAAATCGGTTAGATACGCGAGGATCGTCAATACGATATAAAGCCGCTGTTTGGGCTGAGGTCTGCTGGCAGCTGCGTTTGGGATATTCCACTCTTTGGGTAGCGAGGGCCGAATTGAGAGTTCTCTGTTCCATAACCGCGAGTGGTGGGCGCAACAGTTTCGTATGAAGGTCAGGGTGTGGAGCCACGAAGCCAATACATCGAACGGCAGACTGAATCTGGCGGCAATAGCTTTCTTGTCGGCACTTCTGCCTATGGCATTGAATAGGGTGGATACCGTACCGAGACTGAGTTCTTCAAGAATCGCCCATGCGGGCGGCAGTTCGGGAAAGACATAGGTCGCGCCGTAGTATCGAAAATAATTATCACGCATGCGGTTTTCGATTCTCTGCTGCTGAAGGTCGTCGTCCTGTCGCCCTTTCTTGATACGGTCTGTTTCACGTTCGAATTTATTTCGCTCTTTGCTCAACTTGTCTCGAAGGGGGCGTAAGAGTTCGGTGTGCGAATAGGACGAGGAGAACACCGAGGCATTGGCGATCCAGTCAGCCCCATACTTGGGGCACATGTGGCTGCTGATGCTTGCTCGTATGGCGACCTCGACCCTCTCGATGGCGTCCATGGTTATGCGTCGCAACGAGCCATCGAATCGGTAGATGTCGACTACGGCTTTCAGAGTGCTACCGGGTTTGAAGGTATGTTCTGGCCCTTGCTCTTGGAAGGGGCGCATATAGGGGCTCAGGCGAAACAGCGTGACCACTTCGAGGAAACGCATGGCCCGGTCGTCGTTAGCGACTTGCAGGCCTCGTTGCTTTAGCAGTTCCAATTGCTGTTCTACGCTGAGGGCCGGTTTGTCGAAGGACCTCATGTAGCTTTTCTCCAGGCAAAAAAAACCCGCACGATTTGAGCTTGCTGACTGGGTCAACCTAGGCTTGGCGGGTGTGTTGGGGTGCATTATAGGTAGGTGTGAGACCCCGTCAACGTTGCACTGGCGCGAATTTGTAACGTGCAGGTGCGCAGACAATGTTTGGTTTGGCGCTGGAGGCAAGGTTTTGTTGGCTTCTGTAGCAGCCAATGTGTTGGCGTTCCGGGGATTGTCTCCAAACCCCAGAAACAACAAAGCCCTCGTATTTCTACGAGGGCTTTTTGTATGTTGCCCGCAACATTTGCTACAGACAAAAAAGCTCTACATCTTCGTCGTCGGGGACTTCGTCCGTGACAATCACTCGTGCGTGCGCGCTGTGCTCGTCCTCCATGCGCAACCCGAAGTAGCGGGTATCGTTGGCGTCCCAAAATGCCTCTATCTGCGCCATGGGTGCATGTTCCAGCAGCACCTCGGCGCTGTGCTCCAGGATGATCGAGTAACGTCGTTCGGTGTTCATTACAAAGGGGCTCGCAACGGCGGAGAGGGTTGTGCATAAGCACTGCTGTCATTATGCCGCTTCACAGCTTTTCGACCGTAACCGCTCATCGTTTCGGGGAGGTATGTAGATGCGCGGTATCAGAATTGGATGCGCCCCACAAACAAAAAAGGCCCACCTTTCGGTGAGCCTTTTTCGATATTGCGTATGGTGCCGGCACCAGGAGTCGAACCCGGGAACTACTGATTACAAGCGGCTTGTTCCGGTGTTTTTTCAAGATTCAGTAAGTATCGAAAATCCGTAATACCCCTATATATAAAGGGTATTATCCGTGCTTCGTTGTTTCGTCTCGTTGCACGTTGTAGTCTTCAGTTAACTGAGAAGCTGTGACCAAAGCTGTGACCAAGACTGAGGCGCGACCAATGGCGAGCAATACATCGAAAACTGTGAACGACCAGAAAGTGCGGAGTATGACTCCAGGCTGCTCACCTCTGGTCGAAAGCCTGCCGGGACGTGGCACCGGGGCACTGGTATTCAAGCGTCCGAACGAAAGCTCGCCCGCTTGCTACTACCGCTATCACCTGGCTGGCAAGCAAGTGCTAACCAAGCTAGGAGTGTATCGACGCACTCCTCGTGAGGTCGGCTTTACCTTGCCGGAACTGCGCGACCAAGCCACGGCAATGGCGCAGATAGCTAAAGCTCACGGCGACGTTAAGGGGTACTTGGCACAGCAGGAAGAAGACGCTGAAGCGGCACGTATCCAGAATGAGCGCGCTGTCGAGTTTGCTCGCCTGAAGGCGGAGGAGGAGGCTCGAGAGCTTCATCATCTAGCCGAAGTCGAAGCGTCACGCGGCACCTTCGGAGAGTTATTCCTCGACTACATCGAATCGCGCCGGGAGAAGGCCACTGTCGGCGTCGTCAAGGAACTGGAGCGGTTATATCAGACCAATATGCTGGCTCCTCACGCCAGCGTCATGGCAATGAAGGCGCGAGATATTCGCCCCGAGCACATTCTCGCCATACTTAATCCGATCTGGGATCGCGGTGCGAAGGTACAGGCCGACCGAATGCGTTCGTTCTTGGCTGCGGCATTCAATCATGGCCTGCGTGCCGAGAACGCGGTTGGCAGGTCCAGCGCCAAGAGCTACAACCTCGAGAACAACCCGGCCATGTTGGTGGCAGTCGAGAAGGTATCGGCCCCCGCAACCCGTGCGCTTTCTGATGCGGAGTTGAGAAAGTTCTGGGGAACCGTCGAGACCACCGAAGGCGTCGGGCCGGTCATGGCGCTGTTGTTCAAGTTCGTCATTGCCACAGGCGGGCAGCGCATCTTCAACATTTGCCAAACCACTTGGGATGACTACGATCTGGAAGCTGGCACCGTGCGCTTGATACACCGCAAAGGGCGCGGAGGCCAAGCTATGAGTAGGCCACACCTAGTCCCGTTGACTGAACGGGCTGTCGCCATTCTGAGGTGTGTTAGGGAGATCAACGGCTGTCATTCTTGGCCGTGGACCACCACTGGAAAGCAGCACATCGTCGTCAGCAGCCCGACCCATGCAATTGCTGACTGGCTGAAGTCAAAGCACGCAGTGATAAGCGGTAAGCAGACTCCCAGCTTCTCGCCACGCGACTTGCGCCGCACGTGCGCCCAATTGATGCAGCGACACGGAATCAGCGATCAACTATCCGATCTGCTGCAAGCTCACGGCCAGACTGGCGTGGCGAATATGCATTACCGCAATAGCCCGGAGGCGGCATTACCGGAGAAGCGGCGTGTCATCGAGCTGTTCGAGCGTGCGCTTGCGAAGGTGTTGAAAGAGCAGCAGACCGCTAAGGTGGTGCCGCTGTCGAGAAAAAGTAAGTGAAAGTGAAAAAAACAAAAATATTTTCTAGTGCATTTGGTGCGATATGCGGAGGTATGGTCAGGTACGGTTCGCGAACACTGAAATGCAATTAAGTATCGTTTGCTAATACGTACTTGTACGGTCCGCGCACCTCGCTACTATGCGGCTACTGGCTAGACGTACAACACCCAGATGAAACGCCCTGCACGCTGTGGCGGGGGGTTGCTGGTAACGTAGTTGCTGCTGGAATGCAGGCAAAGAAAAGCCCTCGACACTGCGAATGCCGAGGGCTGATCTGGGGGGACGGAACACCGTCCTTTTGCATACCGGCAAGGCCAGTACATACCCCAAGGTAGAAGCTTTTGAGACGGCTTCAATATCTACAGGCAAGGCTTGTAGACAACGGGAGTGTAAGTCACCTGAATTTGGCGTCAATTCAAATTCGTTCCGTCCGACCGACGTAGACCCCCGTCGTGCGGCACTCGTGACTTTCTATCCTGCACTGAGGGGAATCCCATTCAGTTCGAAATGGATGCCCAAAATGAGTCAACAAAACAATAGTGTCAGTCCTTCCACTGCATCACCCAATCTGCCGATTCCCGGCACCTTCGGCACCACCGCGCAGCTCTGCACTCGCTACCAAGTCAGCCGCACGACCTGGTGGCGCTGGTCGCAGATGGCTGGCTTCCCGCGTGCCGTTCGCTTCGGTCGCTCGGTTCGCTGGCCGGTTGAGGCCGTCGAAGCCTTCCTGACCCCGCAGGAGGCGTAACCATGCGCATCAAAAAACCCGCGAATAAGCGCGGGCCGGCAGCGTTCGGCCTGAAGAAAGTCAGCGCTGGCAACCTTGCACTGGCGCCTATCCATGTTCAAATTCAACGCATGGCCGATGCGGCCCTGCGCGTTGCGGACAATCTGCTCTCCGATTGGCTGCCGGATGGCACTCGCAAGGGTAAAGAGTACTGGCCGACCAACCCGGTACGCGGTGACCGTAAGCCGGGGTCGTTCAGCATCAATTTGCACACCGGTAAATGGAACGACTTCGCCAGCGGCGACAAAGGCGGCGACCTTGTGTCGCTGCTGGCCTATCTGCGCGGCTGCTCTCAGATGGAGGCTGCCCACATCCTTGCCGGACAACTCGGGCTGCAGTTCGGTGGTGACCACCAGCGTGACCTTGTTGACGAGGAGGTCGCGCGCCAGCGTTCTGCCCGCCAGCGTGAACAGCGTCAGCAGCAACACGATGAAGAAAAGCGGGCCGAGTGGGAGGAGGCCGCCGCTAGTGCGCGTCGCGATTGGGCGCTCGCTCGCCTGGCGAACACCAGCCATCCGTATATGGTCCGCAAGCGCATCAAACCCCAGCATCTGCGTCAGCTCGGCAACGAGCTGCTGGTTCCTATCTACTGGCGCGGCGAATTGGTGAACCTTCAACGTATCAAGTCCGATGGCAGCAAGCTTTTCCTGTCGGGTGGCCGGATCAGCGGTTGCTACTGCCTGTTCGGGCATATCGAGTCCGGCATCGAGCTCTTCGTCGTCGAAGGCGTTGCGACGGCTGCCACCCTTCACGAGCAGACGGGCAAGCCGGTTGCCGCCGCAATGAGCGTCGGTAACTTGCTGCCGGCTGGTTTGGAGTTGAAGCGCCTCTATCCCAATATTGTGCTGGTCATCGGCGGCGATGATGACCGTGCCAAGGAAGCTGAGGGCAAGCCCAACTCCGGCAAGCTGGCTGCTATTCATGCGGCTGCGATGCTCGACCAGAAGTACGTGCTGCCGGCCTGGCCGAAGGATGCGCCGCTGCATCTGTCCGACTTCAACGATTTGGCTGCATTGCTCGAGGACCGGGAATGAACGCGCCCCTGATGACCGAAGTTCAGATCCCGACAGGGCTGGCACCTAAGCCGCTGCTACCGGATACCGCGCCGCCCACGCCTTATCCCTTGGACGCTCTGCCCTACGTGATGCGCGGCGCAGTCGAAGCCATTGTCGAGCATGCAATGGTGCCTGCCGCTATCGCCGGGCAATGCGTTATTGGTGCCGCCACCCATCTGGCGCAGACCAGGGTCAACGCTTGGCACCCCAAGGGCAAACCTGAAGGCGCGCTCTGCTCGCAGTTCATGCTGTCGCTGTTCGATTCGGGGGAGGGCAAGTCGAGCGCGCGTGATTTGGCCTTCAAGACAATTGACGAGGCGGAGAAGGATGCGCTCGCTCGCCATCGCCAAGCATGCGCCGGGATTGAGACAATGGTTGCTGGCCTGAAAGGCAAGGCACGCGAAGATTTCTTGTCTGCACACCCGCTGCCGCCCGATCCGAAAACCCAATACAGCGATGCGACTTTCGAACCGCTGGTTGGTGATTTCATCCGCGGCAAGGCGGCTGCAAGCTGGGACACTGATGAAGGCGGGCAAATGCTCGGCGGTCATTCGCTCAAGGCTGACACCGTGGCCGCCACTCTTGGCGGCCTGACGACAGCCTTCAGTTCGGGGAAGTTCGAGCGCACCCGCTCGCGCGGCAACCTGGAAGGCTCCGGCGTAGCCTACAACCGCCATCTGAGCATTCACTTGATGGCGCAAGCTGTAACCGTGGCGGAGGCATTGAGCAATCCGTTGTTGGTCGGGCAGGGCTTCCTTGCACGCTTCCTGCTCGCGGCGCCGGATAGTCTGGCCGGCACCTGCTTCATCACTATCGAGTCACTGCAGCGCAAGGCTTATGCAGACCCGCGCCTGCAAGCGTACTGGTCACGCTGCAAAGAAATCGCCGCCAGCCCGGAATATATTGACCCGGAAACCAATGAAGTCGCCCCACCCGTGTTGGAGCCTGATGCAGAGGCTACACAGGTATGGGTGGATTTCCAAAACGAGATCGAAAGCGAGCGGGGGCCGCTCGGGATGTTCGCTGATCTGAAGCCGTTCGCCGCCCGAAGCGCCGAACAGGCGTTGCGCCTGGCTGCGGTGCTCGGCTGCTATGAGGGCGTCAAGCAGATCGATGCCGACTGCATGCGTCGCGCTTGCATGCTGGCGCGCTATTCCCTCAATGAGTGGCTGCGCTACGTCGAGGCAGGCGTGAAAGATCCCGATATGAAGCTCGCCGCCGGGCTGATGAGCTGGTTGCGCGGTCACAAGCACAAGGCCGACTGGCAAGAGTTTCACGTTAATGATCTGGGTAAGTCGGGGCCACCTGCGGTTCGTTCGGCCAAAGTGCGTGACAAGGTTCTGGCCGTTTTGCTGAAGCACCATCACCTGCTGAGCAGCGACGGCAAGCAATTCAAGATCAACCCTCTTGCGGAAGTTGCGGATTCTGCGGAAATCCTGCAGTTGCGTGGCTTTGCGATTGCGGAAAATCTGCGGAACGTTGCGGAAGTTGCACCGCTTGCCCGCGCCCCCCGTCCAGCATCTGCAGCGCTTCCGCAAACTTCCGCACCGCTTCCGCACGCTGAAGCCCAGCATTTGCGTGGCCTTCCGCACAATCCGCAGAATCCGCAACCCTCTGCATCCGCAAACGCTAAAAGCGAACAGATGTGGGAGTTGAAGCTTTGAGCGCTGTCGAGCTGATGCACCGCGCGAGTGCGGCCGGCGTCGAGATGGTGGTCGGCCAAGATGGCTGCCTGCAACTGCGTGCGGTTCATCCTCCGTCTGACGACCTGCTGGCCGAGTTGGCCGCGCACAAGATCGAGATCATCATCGTACTGAATGCGGCAAACGACTCGATGCCGTCGAGTGCTTGGCTTTCCAGTGTCGCAGACCTGCTCGATACCTGTCCTGCCGAACTGCTGGAAGAGGGGCATTTGGAGCCGCACGACCTTGTCGAATTAGCCGATGCGGACGTCGTGATCTTGGCCGACATGATCCGCGCTAGCCCTGCGTGGATCAACCGGATGCAACGGGGCGAACAAACGCCTGAGATCCACGCCGTTGAGGAGGTTGAGCCGCAACAGATCATCCTCACCGCGGCTACGGCGTCACAGGCATGGCGAGAGGCTGATGCGGCAAACACCAACCACCTGATGAGTTGCAACGAATGTCATGCAGCAACGGGTCGTTACTGCGCGGCTGGTGTGGATCTGCGCCAGCGTTATAAAAACACCCCGATGGAGGCGAGTGAATGAACGATGCTCCAGCAGTGGAGTTTGTCATCGAGGAGAATGAGGAAAAGGCCAATGCCTGCAATTACCTTACTCCGGAGTGCGTGAACGCCGCATTGCTTGTCAGTAGTAATCTGCTCGGCAAGACGCCGTTCCCCGATGCTGTCCTCGAACTGGGTCGGCAGACGGCTGCAATTAACCGCGGCGACATGAGACGAGCGGAAGACATGTTGGTGTCGCAAGCGCACTCGCTGGATGCTTTATTCGTGCATCTTGCGGGTCGGGCACTGTCGTCTAAAAACATGGATGGGCTGGAGTCCTTCATGCGTCTCGCACTTAAGGCCCAGAACCAGGCTCGGGCCACCTTGCAGACCCTGGGCGAACTCAAAACTCCCAAGCAGGTCGCTTTCGTGAAGCAGGCGAACATTGGCAATCAGGTCCAGGTCAACAACGGCATTAAAGAGAAGCCCGCGCGCACGCGGAAAACCAAAAAAGCGCAGAACGAACTATTGGAGGTTGAGCATGGCGAACGGCTGGACACCCGAGCGACGGGCGCGGCAGGCGCAGCTGATCCGGCAATGGCGACCATGGGACCGAAGCACCGGACCACGCAGCACCGAGGGTAAAGCGGCTTCATCGCGCAATGCATGGGCTGGCGGGATGAGGCCCCTGCTGCGAGAACTGGCCGAAGAGCTGCGAGAGCAGGACAAGATTCGTCGCGAGATCTTGGATTGAGCGAAACGCCACGGATGGCGTATTACTAAGTTCTTACTCGTCCGAATTTATTGGCGCGTATCACTTTGAGTTATCCCGAGAAAGTGCAACGAAAAACACCTTTCCTCAATTGGGAGATCACGGCGCGTGTAGCCAATTTTCTCGCATTGTGCGTTGCAGCTGAGGTGCACCTAAAAACAACACTGCGGTGGGGATATGACAACGCCTCTGATGGGGTTGCCCCAATGAGTGAATCAACCACACTCCCCTTAAGCATACTGTATGACTTCTCGCTTCCATCGAGGAGAAACTGGAAATGAAGTGGTTCGATTTCAAAACCAATGAAGTGATTCAGACGTAGATCAACAACAGGTAGTTTGTCCACTGAAAAGCCAGCCATGGCCGTCCTACTTTTATCGAATAAAGCACTGCCTGTAGAACCCCTCGCGAGAGGCAACAACCGGCCAATAGCGGTCATCAGGTGTCTACAGAAAAAGGGGCTATTCAGTCGGTTGGTACCGGCAACTGGAGGTGGTTGATGAGAGGCATGCACTCGCCGCCTCTCATCGTGGGAAAGCACTCACTACGGTTATGCCGGCGATAAGCCATCATCCGTGTCTGCACCCATTACGGCGTCAATACTTTTTTTTGAAACAACCATCTTCTTGCTGGCTACCGCTTGGATGGCCAAGTAACCAGAAACCTGATCAGCCGTGAAGCTGGAGCCTCCACCGAGCTTGTGATTCATCGCGGCGGCAGCTGCCTCACTCCCCCATTCCTTTTCGATCGCATTGATTCGACCGTAGTTTATTTCTCTGAATACTGGTTCAAGTAGTGGCATTGTCGTTTTCCTTTAGTGTTTGCCAAATGGCACCGCCACATTAGTTTCCCCGCCGCTCAGGTACTATCCCAACTAGGAAATTCCAAATTGGGGTAGATACATGCCTTCACCGCAAACGACCGAATCAGGCCAATTCAACAAGTCCGATTTGGCACTGATAATCTTCATGGAATACGCCAAAAGGCTTGCCTTCCTAAAGAAGCCTGAGCAGTTCGCTCGGATCAGGCTATCAATGCAATCCATTGAGAATGCTGTTGATGTGGCCTTTCATGATCATAGGCCGCACGAAGACAATGGCGACTTTGACGATGACTATTGGGATCAGGAGGAACAGGTTAGCTTCGTTCTAAACACAATTTTCTGGGGAAATGACTGGCTTGCAGAACAGAACCTAAGCGACGAAGCCAAATCAAAAATTGCCGAAATAGCTGACTTGCATAGATCAGAGCAGGAAGAGCTGCGTGGTGAGTTTGCAGGCTACTACCTAGGCTTTTCTTGGCATTCCTTCGTGAAACGAACGGACATGCTGGAGCTGTATTGCTGGTGGCGCAATTTATCGGACGACACTTTCCGCGCCGCACATTTCATGGAGGATGATCCCTATAGCAGTAAAAGCCGACCTCATCAGAATGAAGAGGGAATACGGACAATCAGCTTCTATAGCTGCCCCGTCACTACACCCATGACGAGTGGCAAATCACGGGTAGATCATGCGAGGACTCTTGATGACAAAATAGTCATCAACGGCCATCTGATAGAGGATTCGATAGTGCTGGTCATTCCCAGGTCAGTAACACGCCCCACTGCATCTGAGCTAGAACTGGCCATGCAGTTTGGCGACTGGGAAGACCCTGACCGCGAGGTACTGAATTGGACTATGGCTCCTACTATTGCCCCGAGCGAAATGACGGCACAGCAGCGAGTAGAATATGAAGATTCGCGCCGAATGTTAGAGCTAATTCAAAGCCCTAAACGAGGTACTACGGTCGATTTAGAGCTGGCTGTTGCTGTCAGAAAAGAGCGTGTAAAGCCCGAAAGGCTCTTTACTAGGGCCGATAGCATTGCGCCTTTGCTTGAGGGCATCCTCGTCTGGGATTACTACCATGATTTCAGATTCCACTCTCATTACGTCTGGGATCGTCCGAGCCAAAAAGTTTCTAAAGCTAAATCCGCAGCAGCGATGAGTGACTTGCTCACAGAGGTATTCGCCAAGAAAGACGAAATTAGCGAAGCCAAGAGCCGGAACTTTGATGCACGGGCTTTAGAAAAGCGCTACGAAATAATCAAAAAGGCGATCGAGGTCTATGACTCTAAGGCCCACCCTTGGAGTAAATAGTGAATAGCCCCTGTTTCTGTAGACACCTGATGACCGCTTTTGGCCGATTTCTGCCGTTCGTGACGGGCAGCAATCGGCCGATTCTGTTGAAAAAGTCGGATTTTCAGATCACCTGAACTCAGGCACGGCCACCACCAGAGAACCTACTCAC